>NZ_RHGZ01000034.1:0-39570 GCF_003789045.1 Marinobacter sp. R17
TGATTACCAAACACCGGATGAGGTGTACTACCAACAACCCATGACCCTGGCAGCTTGAACCGGGAATAAAACTGGATCAGAGCTTAACCGCACCTTCAAGCTGTCCAACTGATGGGGTCCACCTCACAGCTTCCTAGCATAGCGAAGAAATTGAATAAATTTGAGCTTTAAACCATCTGCGGTTGACGTTCATGCTGCTCAATCATACGGACACTCGGGGCCTCCGAATTCAGCACCAACTGGTCCGCCGAGAGCTCCCTGCAAGCCTCGTTGCTTAATCCAGGCAATAGCAATTTCATCCATTGTCTCGCTTGGAATTTCGACGACCAGGTTATCTGTGGAAGAACCCTTATATGTTTCTTTTGTAACTCGAAATTCTGACGGGGAAGTGATTTCGAGAAAGACACTCTTGGGGTGTTCCGACAGCAGCTCTTCAAAGTAAAGGTGGTGGCGTTCGCCGCCCGTAATCGATGCTTTTGTGCTCATAGAATGCTTACCTCTTCGCTTGGCAGCTAGGATCATCCATTCGAATGGTTTCTCCATTCGGTGTGATCGTATAAAGAGGGCTGTGATCATCACGTTTCGGCGCGATGTTTCCATTGGCAACGCTTTGCAGATCGGCGAACAAATTATCGAGCGTTCTGCGCGCGTCGTCCAGTGAGCATTGTCGACGTGAATTCTCAAGTTGTTCCAACAATCCCATCATGATTTGTTCCCCTGGCTTACGAGCAGTATGGGAATATTTGCGCTGATCAACAGTCGCTGACTGATATTCTTGCTCGGTTCAATCATTAGCCTATCAATTTGGCTGACTCAGTGTCTCTGTACTGGGATGCTGTCATGGCCCTTTGTAACGTTATGTATCGTCATGGAGAAAAAAATGGACCTGCCTTGAATTTCAGATCACGCTTGAAACGGCTACTAAATTTAAGGAACTGCAAGCGATTTCTAAAAATCACATTGAGGTCATGAGCTCGGTGTCAGTTCAAGAAGATTGTATTTCTTTGTAACGAGACTTGCGATGCAAGATCAGCGTGCTAAGAGTGATTAGTGTGATCAAGGACTGAACAGTTTCACACGGAGTGAACTATGTACCGCACTATTGCTATTGCGACTTTGCTGTCGACGTTCTCATTGGCGTCTCTCGCCGGTGAAAATACCCACATCCCCGAAGGCGCTACGGCGCTGTCCGCGTCTCAGGTATCTGAAAACCATCCTCGGCTCCAGAGCCAGGACGACCTATCTCGACTTTCGAGCGAGGAAGCCCGTGTCAATGCGAAAGGGGTTGACCATCCGCCTGCACAAACGATCCGCTTTGAGGCAGGCGGTCCTCCCAAAACGCTTATTCCACAGGAGCTTCCGGCCGGGAATCCGCCTTCAAGGTCATAGCTCTCAGCTGCGTCGGGACTGACGCAACTCTTCTCTGATACAAACCACACGGAGGTGACTCATGTCATTTCACGCTCGAATGGTGTCGTGCCTGATCGTGGGCGCTGCGCTGACTTGCTCGGCACAAGCGACCATCCGCGACTATTACGAAGAACCCGGGCTCAATCCTTTCAAGGATACGATCAATCAGAATTTCGGTGAGCACATTGATCCATTTTCCGGGCATCTCCAACTGACTTACACCGATTTGGTCATCCCAGGGAACGGCGGTTTCGATCTCCAGATCAACCGGGTCTATAACAATCCGCAGGACGCGACTCTATCTTATAGCCCCTATGGCTATGGCTGGGACATGCACTTCGGCCGTGTAGTCATACCTGAAACTTATTCCGACCGGGCCTGTAACCAGAATCTCTATTCGGTCTCTGTGATCGACAACCCGTCCTTGGAGCTCCCTGACGGGAGCCGGCAGTTGCTGGTGCTTGCAGACCAGCACAGCCCGGAGCTCATTACCAAGCAGTGGTGGAGCGCGAGTTGTAACGCCAATAACGACTTTATCGTCAAGTCGCCTGATGGCACGACCTACACCATGGACTACCGGGATACCGATTCCGACGAGGTGATCTGGTATGCGACCAACATCGAGGACGCCAATGGCAACTCAATGACGATCAATTACCAGACCAATACGGTGGGCGTGACCTACATCGACTCTATTTCAACCAGCGATGGACGCTCGGTCAGCTACAGCTACAGCAACGTGAATACCGATGCGATTCACCTCGCCTCGATCACGGCGAACGGGGAAACCTGGACGTACAACTACACCTACACCGCCGGCACCAGCCCCGCGTACCCGCAACTGACGTCGGTAACCCGACCGGATGGCCTCAGTTGGGATTACACCTATTATCCGTTGCTGACCAACGGCGATGCCGGGAGCCTGGCAGTCGATACTGTCACTTATCCCACCGGCGGTACGATCGACTATGACTACGGCTATACCTACTTCGACTCAGGAGCCCAAAAGGCAACGACCGTTCTCGTAGGGAAAACCAACGGCGGCCGCGATATCACGCCGGCAACCTGGTCATACACCTACACGCCATCGTATTCGAGCGGCAGTGGTTACGACGAAACCATGGTGGTCGCCCCGGATCATCAGGAAAAGTACTACCACTTCGGATACCAAAACGCGGTGCCCCGCTGGGAAGTTGGCCTAAAGGCGGCCAAGGAGACGTACGATCTTAGCGGAACACTGTTGGAACAAAAAGTTTATAGCTACAGCAGCCTGCTGCTCTCCAATGAAAACTTCTGGCATGGCCGGGATACCACCCAAATCGACACCACCACCGTTGTACCGCTGCTGACCAATATTACGGATTGGCGACAAAGCACATCTGTTGAGACGCAGTACTCTGACTTCGACGCCTATGGTTTCCCTGCTACCACTGTTGAGACAGCCAACACTACCGAAGGAGTCGATCGCACAACCACCAAGACCTATAGCCATGATGCGAGCAACTGGATTCTGGGTTTGGTAACTCAAGATGTGATCGATTATCCGAATGGTGCGCCGGTGACCGAGTGGACAATCAATCGAACTTACGACAGTGCTGGCAATATGCTGACCGAAGACAATTCGGGGGTTCTGACGACCTATACCTACACGACGGAAGGTGATGTTGCGACCGTAACTGACGCCAACAATAACGTCACCACTTATTCCGGATATTATCGCGGTGCCGCCCAAACCATTAACCACCCTGAGGGTGTGTCCGAGAGTCGTGTCATCAATGCGAACGGCACCCTCGCGTCGTCCACCAACGGCCGGGGCTACACTACGGACTTCAGCTGGGACGGTCTGCACCGGCTTATCGGGATCGACTTCCCGATCCACGCGAGTGTGTCCGTTGTCTACGATGACGAATCTGCTGTCCTCACCCGCGGTGACTTCCAGGAAACCCGCTCCTTTGATGGTTTCGGGCGTGATATTGGGATGAAGCACGAAGACACTGCAACAGGCGACATCTCTGAAACAACGGTGACTCGTAACAGTGTAGGTTTGGCGTCTTTCAAGAGCTATCCCAACAGCTCGCAAGGCGACACCATAGCTTACGACGCGCTTAGGCGTGTGGTTAGCGTCACACATGCCGATCAAACATCTAAGACGATTTCATACCCATCGGGATTCCAGGTGAACGTTGTCGACGAGAACGGCAATGAGACGGACCGTATCTTTAACAGCCAAGGGACTATGGATCGTGCATGGCTCAGCACCATTAACTCGCCCGAGTCTATCAGCACCAACATACGGCGGAACGGTCTCGGCCAAGTATACGAGGTGTTTCAGGGTGAGCTGCAGTCAGATAACACGGTTCAAGGGTTTCGGCGATCGTATACCCACGATGCCCGAGGATTTCTCGTGCAGGAAACGCACAGCGAGTCTGGCACAACTGTTTACGGTCGCGACAATGTCGGAAATATGACCAGTAAAGAAGTGGGGACGAGTGGCATTGTTGAAACGCGGACCTACGATGATTTGGACCGACTAAAAACCGTCTCGTATTCGGATGGCACGCCGACAGCGACCTACACCTACGATAACAATGGCAATCTCAAGTTAGTCAGTAGCTCCGTCGCCTCACGCAGCTACACATACGACGCCAACGATAACTTGACGGACGAGGCGCTTTCGGTTGGGAGTGTATCCTACGACGTGGTGTACGACATCGACACGCTCGACCAAGTGAGCGGCCTAACCTATCCCAGCGGTCGGGTCATTGACTATGGGACCAACGCTCTGGGTTGGCAAACGCAGGCGACTCCGTATGTCACCGACGTGGACCATTTTGGTAACGGTTTGGTGGCATCGATGACCTACGCTAACGGCGTTGTCACGACGCAGACACTGGACAGCCTGGAACGGCCTGATACCCTGGTTGTGAACAATGGCCAGACCGACTTTGTGGATCTGGATCTTGGATACGATTCGGCCAGCAACGTCACCAGCATTGTTGATAATGCCAGTTCGTTGCACGGCGTGACCGTGGGCTACGACGGCGTCGACCGCATGACGTCGGCGACGGGTCTCTGGGGCACGGAAACCATCACCTACGACGCCCGCGGCAACATCAAGACCCGCGATAGGGACGGAACCACCCAGGAGTACTACTACAGCGGCCAGAAGCTCACCTACCGAGTTTTCCCCAGCTTCTACTACACCATTACCCACGATACGCGCGGCAACATGACCAGTGATGGTAGTAATGTCATGGTCTACAACGGCGCCAATCGGCTCGCGTCTATCGATAACGGTTCAGATGTTATTGATTACGGTTACGACGGCGCGGGCACGCGTGTTAGCCGTACCTCACCCACCGAGTCCATGCATGTGCTGTACGACAGCATGGGGGATTTGCTCGGCGAGTACGACCAGTCTGCCGGCTTTAAGGAATACATCTACGTGGATTCCCAGGTGGCGGCCAAAGTGTCTGACGACACTACCGTCGTGGGTCAGTAATGGTCAGGGAGGGCCAGAACATGAAACGTTTTATCGCAAACACCCTTGCCGCTCTGGCGGTCATGCTCATCGCGGTTTCCCGTCTCAATGCTGCCGAGGTAGTGACCTATTACCACAATAACTACCTAGGTTCCCCCATTGCCGCGACTGACAGTAGTGGAGCGGTCATCTGGCAACAGGCATATGATCCATGGGGGTTGAAGCTAACCACGAATACTGATGAACGAGGCTATACCGGGAATTGGTTAGATGAAGAGACAGGGTTGGCTGATCACAAGGCTCGCTGGTTCACGTCTGCAATTGGCCGGTTTACTGCTATAGACCCAGTGAAGTGGCATGAATCCGACATTCAGTCCTTCAATCGTTACGCATACGCCGGCAACAACCCATACAGCAACACTGATCGAGATGGGAGGATGCTGAGGCAAATTCCTCCAAAGACTCCAAACAACGAGGGACCGGAGATGGGAGGAACCCCTGGGCGAGGGCAACTGATCGAAGGCTCAATCGTAGCAGTATCTCAGGTGCAGTCGTCTGCTTCGTTCCTCCCCATCCAGCTGTATCGCCCACCCGGAATAACGCCAAGTGCAGGGACCATCAAAAGCCTGAGTGAAAAATTTGGTTTCTCTGGCTCCCGAATCGAAGCTAAGTGGGGTGTAAACTGGTACAAGCGTGGTGGAGCGATGCATGCGCTGGATCACATTATGATGAGGCATGGCCCATCTACAGCGAGTGCCGGTGTGAGTAAATTCTCCAGCGGGACTACCCGCAGTCAAGTTAAACGCTATGTCGATCAAGCTTTACGCTATGGAAAGGCGACTGCTAAGGAAGGCGGTGGATACAGTGTGAAGCATAATTTTGGCAAAGCTATTGGAACAAACAGAGAGGGGGCGAGTACTTCTCGACTTGAGGTCAAGGTCCGGGAAGGCCGCGTGCAAACTGCTTACCCATATTGAATGGAGCTGGGGTTGAAAACAGCACTTGAGGTATTTCTTAGCGAGGATTGCTCGGCAGCCCTCGCTAAGAAAATCAGAGATGAAATCGCGCTCAGCGTAGCCAACGGTGATAATAGAGAAAAAGAATTTATTTCAAATACTTTCAATATCTACATAGATGTTAAAGGAGGCGTAGTTCACATTGAGGATGATTTGGATTATTCGGAATTACAGGACTCTGATATCTCCCTGGAAAAATTTATGCTCTATTTAGAAAAACATTTTCCAGATACGTGATTTCTGGCCAAGCGTTGCGTATAGCTCCTTGGCTCTATTCTTGGGTTGAAATAGCCTTTGCGCTTGGCCGTTGAGCCTGTAGAAAAACCCCGGCCTTTGAGGCGACGGCGCCGCTACGCGAAATCTGGCAAAGTTTTCGATGCAAGCTGCTTGAGATTTCACGAGAGCGTGCAATTTTCAGTACGTAAAATGATCAATTTGTGGGCTTCGGAAAGTGCCGGAGTTTTTCTACAGCCTCGTTAGTGGCTTCTTTTCGGGAACTCTAAGTTCAATTCCAATTATTTAATTAGTTGCAAGAAAAGGCCAAGTCGCCAAAGCGGTTGAAAAAATACCTTTCAATTAAGGCTGAAGAGGCTAGCAAGCTGCAACGTAAGCTCATAAAGTTGTTGGTAAAATGGCAAACTGGTGAGCTTACTGAGGCAGGAGTCCGTGACAGCGCCGAGACCCTCGAAGAACGGTATTATTCCGGCGATTATCCCGAGTCAGATCTCCGCTCTATTCTTGTCGAGGCCCTTTTCGGCCTCGCCAACTTGGAGATACAGCTATTCGTAAAGGAGGATATTCCTGAATTTTTGGCATTTGTCTCTGCCCATGATGGACCTGAAGGTGCATGGAAACGCTGGAATGATTACTCGAAAAGCATTGACTGGCCTAAACGCGCAGACAAGCTGAAAGAAGATCCTTTCTATGGATTGTGAATTCAATGCTTGCCGACTGCTGGATGATACTTCCCCAGTCTGAAAGGATCGCATAGCGGGGTAAGTCAAGAACTGCACTTTATGTACGGTGACGTCTCACTGAATGGTACTTGCGGCACTGGAAACCAGCGTCCCTCAGTTCATGGTGTCAATGTTGATCCGCGCGGGCCCTCCTTCACGCCGAGCAGCAATGGCAGCGATTGAGAATGCCAAACCAGTTTTAGTTACACTGAGCGAGCTGCTTGCTTGGCTCGAATCCTACGAGATCACGCTCTACACTGATGCGGTTATGTGCCCACACCTGACACTGCTGCTCTGTGGAGGAAGTTTCGAGCTGATCAACAGAATCTATTCGTCTGTTTTTCCTTGGCGGGAGCGGTCGCGGTCGCAAACATACGGCATAGTTAGCTGAATCTCGTTAATGTTCTCACCTAGAGCCTCCTGATCTACAGACCGGTGACGACACACTCTACTCAGGTAGGCCACTTCAGGCGTATCCCCCCTCGCTTGGCGCTGGCCTGCTTTTTCGAATAACCGATGGTAGGGGTGACTCCGTTCGGGAATAGATGTTAGCTTTTCCATTTCCGCATAGGCCGAACTCAGCTTGATGCTGGGAATCCTATGCCGCAGGCTCTCAAAAATGCGCAACCCTTCCTTGTCTAGATCCCCCCAAAAGAATACCGGCTTAGTTTGAATGAGCTCTTTGAGATCCGGCCGCTCGCCACGGGAAGGGCAAGCCGTCACCTTACCCGCATGGAGATGCGCCGCGAAGTTCTGCATAGACAGGCCGTAACCGTAGCTGGCGACACCCAACACCCTTTCGACATGACGCGAGTTCGAAAAGGACGTAAATGATCGGGGATTTTCGATCAACAGAACCGCCTCAGCATCGACAGGCCCTGCCGTTATGACATACATCTCGCCCACATCCTGAATTGGCAGATCACTCAAGAATCTACCTGCCGAGGACAATCCGTTCAAAGCCTTCGCTGAACCAAGAAGATGGCGTGCCGAGGCGAAGACGCCATCGCCTGCAAAACCTTGCAACTCATACAAGCCATCCAAAAGACGTGTGACGTCGGACTTATCGAGCCCATCAAGTGCCTTTGAGAGCGCTAGACAGTCGACGTCAGGTACGGTAACACCCTTTCTTCCGAAGTAATCTCGCACGGTTATTGCCAATGGATTAATCTCGACGAGCGATGCGCCCTTCCAGCGGATCATCTTTACGGGCCGCCCGCTTCGGCTTACCCCTTCTATGAGTCCTTCTTCGGCCAATACAGATAGGCAGGTTTCAATGTCTATTATCGAAAGACCGGTGTGGTTAGCGATTCTCTCCAAGAGCCGTCCGGGCTGGAGTGGGCGCCCCCCTCTAGCTGCCTTGCGTATAAAGTCTTCGACTAACTCGCGCTGCAGCTCAGGCATTGTTCACCTTGTCAATGGCCATCGGCGTTATATGCGCTTCCAGTGCCGCAACCTCTTCGGTTTCAGGCAGAGGAGGGCCGCCGGCCTCCTCAGCTAACACATAGCCTCGTTTTAAGCCGGTACGACGGATGCTCACGCAAGCAGGAAATAATTCATAATCATTGTCGTATTGTTGATTGTGTATCCAGCCAATCAGTTGGAAGCTCCCTTTGAGTGACCGCAATACGCTTAACGACTCGCGGATCATCTTCTTATCGCTTAAGTTTGAAAAGAGCCCATCAATCATGACCGTGCGAGCAGACAACAACCGTTTTGCTCGAGTAATCGCCAAACCATCAAATTCATTGCGGGCATCACGGCGCATGGAAAAGTCGGCGAGTTTCACCAGGATGAGGAGCGTCAGTGCGTTGTATTGTCCGGTAGACACATCTCTTGATAGGGGGATATCTCTCCCGCCACCAATTTGTGGGTGATTGAAGTACACTCTCGGACCGGACGAATCAGTTGCCTCTGGAGCCCTAAAGGCCGCGCGGTAAAATTCTGAACGGATCATCTCACGTAAGCGCTCAGAGAAAGCGTGCTCGCTCTCCTTGGCTCCCCTCCCTGACTCGAGGTCTTCCCTTCGACGACTGAGCTGGGTGTCGATCTCGTCAACCAGGCTATTGAGCGTCTCTCTCATACCTTCGGCACCAATTACCGTTCCGGAGACTTTGATCGATGCGCCTCCGCCCCTTGTACTCATGACACGTTTCAGCAGGTCGAAATTATCTTGAGCATTACCGGTGAACCCGGCCATGGAATCTAGCATTCGCTGCTTGTTGGCCTCAACGTCCTGCTCGTTTAACCGATGCTTTTCTTCAGCCTTCACAAGATGACTGTCGATAAGACGGTATAGGTCCAGCACAGATCGGGTCAGATCGGCCTCGGATGGGGGGACTGATAGTGCTTCAACTTCACCTTCAGAAAGTCCATTGTCATGCATATCTAAAATTTTTCGGACTTCTTTCTTTAAGTTATTCGACGCCGTTTGGCGTACTTTCGTAAGCTCATTTATAGTTTGCTGACGCTTGCTCAACGGGAAACTTTCGGCGTTTTCCGCCAGGTCGTCCAATTTTTCTAGGGCATCGGCCCATCGTTCCTCTGCAAAGGCTTCTCTCAAGTCCGAGGCGATGTGGAGACTATCTTCGACGAAGACATTGCTTGCCGATATAGCGGCAGCGGTTTGATCAATCGGTAAATCAGCAGTGATTTTTCGAACGGCCTTCCATTGATCAAGAACTCTTTTAGCAGCCGCATCGGCCTTATCTAGTGAACGCCGATGGACTTCAACCTCCGCCCGGGCATCATCCTGATCCTTGCGTCGGTCTGTTAACCGGGTGCGCAGTATGCTCAGTGTGTCAGCGAGCTCATCGCGCTGCTTTACTTTATTGTCGCGGAAAAAGGGATCATTTTCGGCATCAATAGCCTGCTGCGCTTGATCGAACTGAAATCGGGTTCGCTTATCCGCGCGCTCAACAGCTTCGAGTCGAGACTGCCTCTTTTCACCAAATGATGCATCGAAGGACACACCATCGTTTTTTTCAAATTCGATAGCTCGCGCAAGATCACCTTTCCAAGTCGAGGCCGCCTTGGACGCTTCAATCAGTTGGCTATTGGTAGATTTGACCAATGCTTCCGTTTGTTCAACACGCGCCCTCGCGTCGCTTTCAGCTTGCTGGGCCTTGCTTAAACGACCTTCAGCCTCGTTTAGGTGGCTGTCTAAGGCTTGGGCTTCTACCCAGCCACCCAGTTCTATAAACCTTTTGGCACTGGTAATAATTGGAAGTTGCTCATAGCGAAACCTTAGCGTCGGCAATCTTTCCTGAATGTCCGTTAGAGCCTGAGTGGAATTTCGGAGTACTTGCACATTCCGATCTCTCGCCTCAGCACCGCCTAGCTTTAAGAATTCGAGCATCGCTTGGATGGCGGCGAGGGCGGCCTCGGATGCTCGAGCTTTCAGTGTGGGTAGTTCAAGGTTGAGTTCATTGAATTTCTGACGAAGCCGTGAAACTTCAGTTTTTTGTTGCTCAAGCGCCAGATCACCACCCGCTTCGACATAGTCTGCGGCCAATCGGATACACCTGATAACTTCAACGGATCGATGTGCCTGTACAGTCTCCAACTCCGTGCTTGTGAGACCGTACTGCTCTCGCGCTTCGACTAGCGCGATTCTTGCCTCCTCTTGAATAGCTTGCAGGGCGCGAGAAATAGTGTGGCTGATCTCAGAATCAGGCCCAAGATCCGCTAACTCAGTTTCCAAACAAGATAGCTCACGCTCAATATCCGAAGCCTTCTCCTGAAGTCCTTGGATAAGATCTGGGACCAGGGATGGGTCCAGGAGTGCTTTAACCTGCGGGGTATGCATCCCTGCCAACAGACCACGAACCGAGTCACCTTGCGAAAACAGGTCTCCATCCCGGCAAAAGTCGTGCAAACCTTCAAGGGAGAATATCGGCACTTCAAGACCAGCTTCGTCTAGGCGCGTCAGCGCACGACCAGCCTCTTCAACATCCGCGTAAACCGGGCTGTGCAGCACATGGGAGAAATGCGCCATCACTGCATTTTCGCGATCACCCGACAACGCCATATCTTTAATGACTTGGTGGACAAGGAGCGGGGCTTCGCCAACACATTCCAGTACTTCGCTGCCGATTCTTCCCGGGGCACTCCCACCAAATTCCAAGCCAGCAATCTGGTTGTTGGTGATGCGAAGCGTGACCTGGAAACGGTTTATCTCAACCGCAATCCTATTGCGCCGTTCACCTCGATGTCTCAGCACCTCGTGGGGAGAGCTATTCGGGAAGGTTTGCTCAAAAACCTCTAAATCAGCAACCATCGGCGCCAGCCGATCAATGCTTTGTTCTGCTTTCATAAGAGTTGCACGCGCGAGGTTTTCACGCTCTTCAAGCTCAGCCTCCAAGGTTTTTAGGTCTACGCGTTGCCCGAAGCGCGATCTCGTATCGGTGAGATTGCGTTGCCCTTCAGTAAGCTCCGTCAGTTTGTCTGATGCTTGTTCCTGCTGGCTGGCCAACCATTCTATTTCGTGCTCAGCGTCGCTGAGAGCACGAGTCACTGCTTCAGCGAGACCTTGTGGGGCTTCGTCATTGAAAATACTCCGATAGGTTTGGATACCCGGCTCAAGATCTTCAAAGCCACGACAAACCTCTTTGGCACGGCCTACCTCTACTTCCAGTCTCGCTTGGAGGGACCTTGCATCTTGGAGTTCGTTCGGCACGGATTCAGCCAACTCGCACGGATTCTCTCCGGGAAATGACGATTCATACTTCCGCATGTAGGGGGCAAGATAATCAATTTCACCTTTTTGATTTCGTAAGCCCTCTAGATCATCTTGAACCGCTAAACGTGCCCTACCAGCTTGGCGCTCATCCTCCCTTGCGTTCTCGTGCCCATGCCTTGCATTCGAAGCTGCAGTCTCTGCATTCTCCAGTGTCGCATTTAACAACTCGAAAGCTTCAACCGGAGATTGTGGGCCGAACTCTTGTACGATGCGGGCATAGGATTTTCGGCCGTCTTCTAAAGCGACATTCTGATCGTCGAGGTCTCTTAAATCTTGTACCGCTTTTCGATATTCCCCATGGACCTGCCTCCCAGTCGTAAACGGGCTGGCGAGCTCTTCGCTATCGAAAAGCTGGCTTTGACGCATCGCTGACAAGGCCAGTTCGGCCTGCTCTATGCCTTGGATTTCACTATTCAGATGTTGAAGTTCACCGTTTTTCTTTTCCCAGTTAGCTTCATCCTTATCAATCTCCTGGCCAAGCGCCTCGATGTGTGTTTCGGATTCCTGGCGTAGTTTGCGGAAGATGTTGTGTTCTCCCTCACCCGTGCGCCAATCCCAGGCGTAGTTGATGGCGCGTAGCGCGGCATCCTGGGACCAACCTTCAGCAAAACTAGTAGACTCCCGACAGATTGTTAGGGCTTCTTGACGACTGTATGCCCTTCCGGGCTTACCTCTATCCTCGCGCCGGCGATTCATTAAGTCACAAGGTATTTCAATGACTTGGGATCGCCTTAGAGTTTCAGAAGTCAACCCTTTCCGAAAGGCTAGCTGATTTATCACCTTAGATTCTGAGCCAACTAGCTGAGACAATACGTAGTCTGGAAATAGCCAATGGCCATCCTGTAGCACCATGCTATTAGCGACTACCTGCGACTGGGAGTGATTGTGGGACATTACAATTGGTAGCAAAGGCAAAGGATTGTCGACCACTCCCTGACGCAGAAAGTGGTACTCCGCCATCACATCCTGAGCTTGCTTCTCAAACTGTTCCTGGGCATAGCTATGGTCTTCCGCAAAGCCCTTAGCTGCAGATAACAGTCCGTGCGTCCGGGTTAGCTTCTCTATCTTCTTCGCGGACTTATCCACTTCGTACCGCGCTGTTATGACCTCCCGAGCGCTCTTCAGCAATGTGTCCTCAAAACCACGCTCATCGTCCTCGGCGTAGCTGCCCATGCAATCGACTAAAGTCTCCGGAGCTATATGGCTGTAGAAGAACGCGGTGTCGTAGTCTTCACCGGCACGAGAGTCCACTTTGAAAAAATTGTCGGTTCCGTCACCGCCACCAGCCTTATGATAAGCCAGCATTTTTTGAGTCAAGCTCTCATCGATATGGCGACCGATAGCTTTCTTCCAGTCAGACACGGTTAGGGAGGTATTCGCATCGGTCATGCTCTTTAGCACCGAGGCAAATTCTTCATTGTGGACCAGCGATCTTTTGTGACCTTCTTTTATTGCCAGTGGGCAGTCTTCAAAATGACCTCGGTAACAATAAAAACGCACTTCATCATCACTGTAGCCATACATCCCAAACACCCACGCCTCGCCGGGGGCCTCGATACCGAACAACTGTGGGCCACGGAGATTGTCCTCCATCGTCTGATAAAGCATTTCCAAGCGGAAATGCGACCATACGCCCTTACGCTTCGGAGCCATCCTTGACTTGAACTTACTAGTCATTGAACGGTCTCGCGTTACCAGCGCGTAGTAGGCGTTGTTAAGTGTCGTCTTGCCTGTTCCATTGGTCGCTTTAATGGCTGCGCTCAACCCACGGAAGTTGATTTCCAAATACGGATAATGGGGCGACCAATCTTTTTGATTTGGGCGATAGTTATCAAGATTGATGCAGTTGCTAACTTCCATGCGGTTGATGACAGACATTATGCGTTCCCTTCCTCTGAGGATGCCGCGCCATCTTGCTCAGGTAGCGCCGTGGTCAGTACGTCATTGAGCTTTCCGCCGCTAATCAAGCCATTTGCTTGAACGGGACCAATGTGACGAGAGAAATTTTCAGCCGTATCTATAGCTGACCAAAGGGACTGCCGGTAAACCGCTCCACCGCTGGCTTTAACGCTGTAGTCAGTTGGCTCTAGCACCTTGAGCTTCACCATCGCGTTGAAAAAGGAACGCGCACGTGCGTCGAGATTTGTGTCTCTAATGTCGGTCAGCGTTGAATAAACAAAGGTCGCGCGCTCATCATTCTCAGCGCCAGGTAGGCCTTCATTGCGCATTCTCTCGATGCGTTTACGGACCTCTTCAATAAATTCCTCTTGATCCACAGCGCTGTCTTTGAATTCGCTAACCGATTCAATGGAACGCCCCTCTAGGGTATAGAGAAAATAAAATAGGGTGAGCAACATAAAGGAGGCCCATATCGCCGCAGAATCCTTATTCTCGGAGCGGCGGCGCTCATCAATCAGCTCCTGTATAACGTCGTTTGGGGCCAGATGACTGGGTGCCGGGACGGAAGGATTCCTCAATGCAATATAAATACGCCCCTCCATGCCAAGCCCTATAGCAAAAGGATCAACCTGATGCAGGATCAGTCCTTGCGTTTCAAGAAAGTCGTCTAGGTCAGCATGGTCACCACGGGCTTTATCCAGTATTTCAGCTGCTTCGATTTCTTCTTTGGAGCGACGCCGATTCGATATCTTCCCAGAGTAGATAGCGCGCTGATTTACTAACTGGTTATAAACAATCCCCATCTCTGCCGGTGTCATTGTTCAACTCTCCTCTCGGACGCAGCGCCGTAGTGCAACATTGGTAACACCAATATGGTGGTTCCAGCCTTCAACCGTCGCCATCTCCGGAAGTTGAACAACCTCCAGAAATAACTCTTCATCATCGTCATGAATGGAGTAAATGCCGATTGCTTCGCTAAACTCCGCGATGGAATGAATAGGGCAGCCGGGTAACCCAGCGTTAGTAATGAGATCTACTAGTTGAACAGGTCCTTGATCGACGGCTTCGAGAATGGCGGGGCCATTTCGGGTTATCCAGGACTGAAATTCGGCATTGGCCTCATCGATCGCCGGGTCCATGTCGAAGACCAAATCTGGCTTCTCTTTGGGCTCTACTGCAGGGCTTAGCTTTCCAATCAGGGCGTCAACACCAACGATTTGCGGCCGCTGAATCCAACCACAACAACCAGCTAAAAATGCGACCATGGCCTTTTCTGTGGGGGGAGTACTGACAAACGCATCAAGAATCCGATCAAAGCGTAGTACCCCCATTTGCTGGCGCTTATCATTCTGGAGATCTGCGAGAAGGCCGCTCCAGTTTCGGCTCAAGCTTTCTGTAGCTTGGTGCACGACCGAAACAGCATCATTGAGGGCTCGACGATGGATCGGATAGTCAGGTCGCGCCAAGTTGTAGGTTTCCAAGCGTCGTCGAGTATCCTCCGTACTAAGAACTTCCTTTGCGTCCAACGCCGCGTTGAGGGCGCTATCCAGCATTTCACTGAAATGTTCTCGATGTTCTAGATACTCTGATAACAGCGTTTCGGTCGAGGGGTTTTCCCGTAATGCTGTAATTCGTTCGTTTTGCATTCGCAGGGTTGTTTGAATCTCCCCACACAGACGACCAATATCAGAGAATAGGCCACTGCGAATTGCGATTGAGAGCTTCTCGATATCCTTGTCCGCGTACAGCCACTCTCCGGTATGACGAACCATCCTGACGAATTGCTGGCCCGCCATTGTGAGCTTTACGCGATCCTGACGAGCCTGATAACGCACCAGCTGTGACAGATTTCTTGTTGTGAGGGGTTCATTCTCTTCGCCGAGATAACGTATCTCGCGCTCATTACCCAGAAACCGTGCAGAAAACCTAAGTTGCTCCTCAGAGAGAGCATATCCACCGTCCTGAAGCCCTTGGTGAAGACGTTGTATACCCACAAACTCAGTCACGCCGTCCAGCAACGCCTTGTCTAAAGCAAACAGAAGTGCTGCGGCTACGTAGGCTCGATGCTCAGCGTTGGGGGTGGCTTCGGGAGCTTTCAGTTGAGCCGCACCCTCATCCAGGCGCGCACTCTGAAGATCCACCAACCGTGAAGCCAGCGCAGTAATCAGTATTTCCGGCGGGATCTCCGTACCTATCATTAAGCCAGCCACATCCTGTTGTTTAAAGCGACAGGCCAATCTTACGTGAAGAAGTTTGAAGCTGGCAAGGTATGTTGCTTTAAGCGACGATCTAGAGCCGGTAGGGTATACTACGCTTCAAATCACCCGCATGAGTTACTAACTAGCTGATATGACAGGCTCCACACTAAAGACACCGCTTAAGCGGCGCGAAAAGCCCGTATCGCTGTTGTCTTCGGCGAGAGGCGAGTGGTTTCAGACCCAGCGCTTGCGCTTCATAGAGACACGTCTCTTCTGGTCAGGGAGCCTGACCTCCAAAGATCTTACGGAGACGTTCAATATCCATAGATCCGTGGCATCAAGAGACTTTGGCGCTTACCAAAAGCTTGCGCCTCGAAACATGCTGTATGATCGTCGCGAGCGCTGCTTTGTGGCGGGCCGTTATTTCTTACCTATATTTGGCTCTCCGACCCTGGATAAATTGGCGGCGCACTCTGTGTTGGGAGACCAATTTCCAACTGGAGAATCGATATTTCAGTGGCTACCTCAAGTCCAGCGTCATATTGACCCTGCTGTGGCAAGGAATATTGCGGAGTGCATAAGATCGAGCAGAGATCTGTTGATTGTCTATCGCTCTATGAAAGAACCGACAGGTCTGGAAAGATGGATAACACCGAAAGCTCTGGTTTCAGATGGCCGTCGCTGGCACGTCAGGGCTTACTGCCATTCACGTAGCGACTATCGCGATTTCGTGATAGGGCGAATAGCTGTCGCCGATAGGACTCGCCCGCTGGCCTCGGAATTACCTAAGGATGAGGACTGGGAAGAAATTATTCCAGTTGGCATCATACCTCATCCGTCATTATCAGAAGCACAGAAAACCCTCGTCAAAACGGATTACAACATGGACGAGACGGGTTTAACCTTGAAATGCAGAAAAGCTCTTCTTCTCTACGCTTTAGTAGAGATGGGCCTCGATAGCGACATTGGCCCGCCAAGACAGGTGTTGGCCCTAGCCGAGCCCAGCATACGGTCAAGGCTATAGCGGGTCGTACATTCGCTACGAGAAAAATCCAAAAATTCTTAAAGCACTCTTTTATTTTTCGTTTTTACATGCTCGCCTAGACCGTAGCGCCCCAGCTATTGACGAATTTTGTCTTCGCATAACTGGGCAACCTGCTTTTATGTAAAGCCAACCAAGCACTCAATGCAGAGTGGCGTGCATTTCTTCGAAAGGATTTCGGGTGCCCATGTTGTTTTGTTACCGGCGCAGATATTGTAAGAGAGAGCATCTCCCGAACGTCAAAGAAGGCTATTCGGCAGGTCAACGCTTCTATTGGGAAGGTGAGATTTCACAGAACTGGACTCTATTGGAGAAGGTCAATACCGCCTTTGGAGCAAGGCGGTATTGGGTACTACTCGCGGAATTTTGTGAACCTATGTCAGGTCCACCAAAGGAGCGTTCGGCCCATTTTGCTTGACCGAGGCGATCCCTTCATCCCTGGCGTACGTCGAGGAATACATCTGGCTCGTGCCAATGATCTTCCCGTTCGATGCGTAAAGGACAAAGTAAGGCTCCCTGGCGTTCGATGTTCTTCGATCGTAGAACTTGTCAAAAGGACTGTGCTGCCGGACGGATTCAACGCCGTTCTGCGCCCCGCCTTTGTTCACATAGCCTTCACTCTGCAGGATGGTTTTGTCATTACTAGCCTTCAAGCGAAAGTAATATTGCGAGTTACTGCCGGTAAAGAGCTCGTACCGTGCTGACATATTAGCGAGCCTCCTTGCGAACGCCTTTAAACGGGCGCTTATCGGACTTTACGTCCATAAAACGGCCCGTTTCTGCGTCGCGTTTGACCCATTTACCGTTGTTCATCTGGGTTTGGGATCGCTTGCGAACTGCACCGATACGCTTGTTGTCGCCATAAGGACGATTCACTGCCATGACTGTTCTCCTCGCGAACTAGTCGTTTACATGCATGCCAAGCGACAGTAGAATCCTCGCCGACGAAAGCTGGTACCTACTGCCTATTGGCGGTTCAGGTCCACTAACGAGCCCGGCCGGTATTACACCGCTCGGGCTTTTTAGTGTCAGCCCTATAATACGAATCATTATGATGATGTCAATCTATATGACGGCTATGATCGAAATGATTTGAATGCGAGGTTTGCCGTGCCTATAGTAGATCCAAGCAACAAAGCTCTGGAAACTTCGACTGAGAGGATGAGAAATGAGCAAGGTGCCTTTTGAAGGGGTTTCAGGCCAACAACTGGAAAGGCTCGCACACATTGAGTTTCTGGCCTACTTCACCGGCAGGGTTACACGTAAAGACATCATGATGCGGTTCGATGTTGGATCTGCCGCAGCAACCCGTGACCTGAGCGCCTATATTGAGGCAGCTCCGGACAACATCGTTTATGATCCCAGGCAGAAGCATTACGTCGCGATAAGCGATTTCCGATGCCAACTTCCACTCTCTGCTGACAAATGTCTATCCACCCTAACGAGTGGTTTCGGCGATGTTATGGATGGAAAAGAGGATTTTCGTTGTGCGCACTTCATAGAGCTCGAAAAACCCGCGCTGGATATCACGGCAACCTTTTCCAGAGCTATTTCCTTAAAACGACCGGTTGAGATTACGTATGTGTCGACGTCTAGTGGAGAATCATCTCGAGTCGTGTGTCCACATTCCCTGATGAATAATGGACTTCGCTGGCATACCCGAGCTTATGACCGGAAACGGTCCAAGTTTTCGGATTTCGTGCTTAACCGAGTCGTCTCTGCAAAATTGCTAAGTAGGGAGAGCGTGGGCTCAAATGAAGTCGTGGGCGAGGATGCCGATTGGAGTGAATGTGTGAAATTGATCATTGAAGCTCATCCAAGGTTAGACCGTCATAGCCGACTCGCCATTGAGAAAGAATTTGGGATGCAAGACGGGTGCTTCAGTAAAGAGGTCAGAAAGGCACAGGTGGGATATCTGCTTAACAGTTGGAATGTCGATTCAACCCCAAGTGCGGAGCTTAGAGGACATCACATATTGCTCCATCTTAAAAATGCAGCCGACATCAAAAGGATGGATATCGAGAGCTTTAGACTGGCGCCAAATTTGGACTGACTGTGGCAGCTTTTGGTGATTGGGTGTGAGTTTAAAATCTACCACATTCGCGCCTATTCAGTCTGCTCGCGGTGAAGTGTCTCCATTATGCGAGTTGCATAGCGTCTTGAGCAGCTAAGCGTCCGTTGAATATTGATTTTTGTGAAAGGTAGGTTGTGTTTTTGGAGGTACTGATGAATAGATTTCGCTTCTTCCACAGGTAATGCGGTATTGGGCCGGCTGAGGTTACATCGGATCGTTTGGGATAACCAGAAGGGCTCATTGAGTAGGTCGCCTGTAATTCTAGAATTAGTGAGCCCTGTAGTTTGACAGACCTCTACAAATCGATCCGGCCAGTTTTGAATAAGCTTCAGCGCGGCCATCAGAAGCATTGAGCGCACTTCAATTGAACTAATTTCGAATTCGCAGTGCCTATTAGGCTGGTTGGGCAACTGGTATTCCGACGCCAGTGGCTCCAGTCGTTGTCTCACAGACCTCCGTCCTAGCAATCGCACAAGCGTAATGAGCCCTTTGAAAAACAATAATGCGGAGTAAGCCGATGGAACGGGTGGGTGCCAACCCTGTCTATCGAAAGTCTGGAGGAGATCGAAGAGTATATTTTCCGTTTGTGGATCCGCTGAATGAAGCTGCCGAGGTTTCGACCATCCCATGTTGTATCCACAAGAAGCGCAGGTGCTCAGCTTATATTTTTTTATCTCGAACGACCTGCCCATTCCCAAGCGATAGTAAGTGACTGGAGCTGAACACCTTGGACAGCCTGACTCCATGAGACACCGATGCTTCTCGCAGGCAACGTAAAATGCAAGTCGCCATTTGCGCCTGAAGTAGGGATCCCGGTCTTCAGCGAGACATACAGGGCAATAGTGAATTCCGAATCGCCTCCGACGTCGATGATAGATCCCCAGTGGTATTAACCATGGGGCATTCCCGACCTCGCTCAGATGGTCGAACAAGATGCTCTCGTAATACCGTAGTGAGAGGTGCTGTAGAGTAGCCTGAGGTTGGCCGGTGTATTTTTCCAGTTGGCTCAATAGCAGTGGTTGCAGGAAGCGATCAGTATCGCGGTTCCAGATCTCGCCCTTGAATTGGATTAACTTGTTATAGAACGTGTGAAGAGGAAACTGGTTCTCAAGGGCGAGCCGTGTCATCCATGATGAGAGAATCTCATCGGGCAAAGGCTGAGGATGTATAGGCAGCATCGCATTTACAGATTTGCTGCTAACTGCGTCCGATCGCTTGGCGCGACATAACCGCAAGCATTGAGCACCTCCTCGTCAATTTGTTCTTGCTCATTTCGAATTGCGAACTTGGTGGCCGTATTGAGTAACGCAGAGAGTTCACCAATAGTCCCCTCTGACATCGCGTGAATTTTGCTGGCGAGCAGCCGTTCGTGAAGCTGGGAAGCCTGCTTCAAGGGAAGCGTCATCTCGAATGACTTCAAGAGCTTTCTAAACTGGGTGTCGAGTTGCCAGCGAGGAAGTAGTTCTGGCGTAAATCGATTTTGGATTTGAGGGTCAATGCTGACGGCCCGAAGAAGATCACCGGTGCCACATCCCACTATCGACATCTGCAACTCATTACTCAAGTACTTGATGACGTTGAGGAAGTGTTGCTGCTTCACAGAGCTTCCTGCCAAGACATTATGAAGCTCATCAATGATCAATACTTTGGTTTCGATCTTTCTTAGCAAGTCGATTACCCGAGCCCGACGAGCGGCATCAGAAGATGAGGGTACCCTTTCGAATAACGTGCTGAGTATTTCCGAGTAAATGCCGGATTCGCTCGGGGTAGGCGGAGCCTGGATATACAAAACCGGAGCCAGTATGTGTTCGCCGTATGGGTTTTCATCTGCAGGGTGTTGTTGCGCAAAATTATGGATGAGATTGGTCTTTCCGTTATTCGTAGAACCGATAACTAACATACTCGGCATGCGGGGCTGCCGAGGATGTTTGAGGAGATCCTCCAATTTTCCCAGAATTTCCTGTGCTCTTGGGTATCCAATCCAGCGAGGTTTCTCCAGCCAGGCAATGCGAGTGTTAGTATCCGCATCCGCATAGGGACGGGTAGCTGGGTGAAGGTGACTGTATTCCGCCATTATTAATACTCGCTGAGTTGAATGTCGTTGAATGCTTCGATGGGCTCGTCGTCGAATGCCTCTATCGTCGGTGTTTCTGCTGGTCGCTCTTCGATCGTGTGAATGTCTTGCCACTGGGTTCTGCGCTCTGCCATACGCCGTTTGCGTTTCTCGGAGGCGCGCTGCTTTTTGGCAAGCCGAGTCTTTTCTATCGCCTGTTGTTCAATGCGTCGCATCTCTTTGATGCCTTTGAAGATCATTTCCTCATCGACATGCTGGATGGCTCGTTCGCGTAGCAACTTCTGAGCTGCCCTTAGCTCCCAAATACTGATTGCAGGTCGGGTGCTGTTGAGATAGGGGAGAGGGCAGTAAGTCTTTGTGTCTGGATCGAAGAAATAAACCACGCTGATATCTCTGGGATCGCGGGCGAATATAAACTTTCGTTTCTTAGACGTTCCCTTAGCTTCGGCCGCGCCGACCCATTTACGGAGTACTGGGGAGAAATAGTGAATGTTATCTATAACGACGCCTTGTCTTTGGACGGTTCGCTCGAGGTATGGCGTGAAATCGAGTCGAAACTTTTCCTCGTTGTCGACTGGGGCTGGCAAGCCGATGCCCGGAGTATCAGCATTTCCATGAACAAATTCGTGGTAGAGCTTAATGGGCGGGTAATCGTTGATTCCCGCGTGCGAGCGGTGGTGGTAGCAATAGACAATGAATACCGTAAACCAAGTTTCAAGCTCATCCAGGGTCATGCATGCTTTGCCCTCGGAGTCGTAAGTAAATCGCTCCTGGACGTTCGAAAAGGTGGTTCCTGGGAGGTTTTGCGCTTCTTGCATGAAGGTCCGAAATGCACGTTCGACGTGTGGACCATAGTTTGGCTGTCCTTTGGGGCGGTGCTCCAGGGTAATGCCATGCTCCTTGCAAGCTCGACGTAGCATTTTGCCTCGGAACTCTTTGGCATTATCTACATGAATTTTATTCATTTTTCCGTAGATGGGCCACTCGGCATGGATGTCACGCTTGGCTAGCCAATGCTCCTTCGCAAGAGCGGCATGAGCGACGCACAGGCCAGCACTGGAGGCGCCAGGTGCTTCCAGTGTCATTCTGAAACCAGTGATCATTTTGGTCGCGACATCCAGTGCGATGGTGAGATAGGGGCGCCCCACTGGGAGGCGGTGTTCTTGATCGACAACGATCAGGTCGACGGGCGTGTGATCGATTTGGACGACTTCGTTTGGAAATTTGCCTCCAGGAAACTTGCCTCTCAACGGTTCTAGTTTTTCTGATGCTCGTTTGGGACTGTATCGTCGACGAAGTCGCTCCCGTTCCTCGATTCCGTATACCCGGCTATAGACTGTGCTCTTTGTCGGTGCCGGAATATCGTCTTCGTAGCAGGCAAGTTTGATTTGTCGAAACAAACCAAGGACGCTCGGTCGTTCTTGCCTGAGATAGTACTGGTCAATGCATCTGGCAATGAGCTCCTCTGTTTCGTCTGGGAGCTTCGAGGTCCCCTTGTCTGCACGAGCTGATCGTAGCAGTGAAGAAACCAAGCCTGTCTCCTCAAAGCGACGTATCCACCGGTAGATCGTGGCCGTGCTCTTACCGGCTTTCTCCGCTACTGCATCAACATCATTTTTCTCGCGACTAGTCATCTCCAACAGAGGGCGAATGACTTCGTATCGAGCAACAGCTTTGTCCCAATCCTTGTCACTAGCTAAAAGGTGATAGGAGGCTAGAGGTTTTTCGCTCGTCGGGTTTCTGGTCAGATCGGTCGTCCGCGCGACTTCTGTTTGGGAGTTCTCAACGGTTCGGATGATCGCATCAGACAGTCCCTGAAGCTCGAGTATGATCGCCGCTTGATTGCGCCAGTAGACCAATTGGCCCGGGCGAAAATGACTATTCATTGGATATCCCCGATTGGCCAGATAGGTGTCTTCATAGAAATTGGTTTGTTGAGGTCGCAACCGATCGTGCCCTCGGAAACCAAGTGCCATATTGGGGCAATCATTGCTGCTCTATTGGATGAGGTTTTACAGAGCGCACATGTGAGCAATTCTGGATCGCATTCATCCAAGTCCCAGAGTACCTCCAGAATTCTCTGCTTCAGGCCTGGTTCGATTTGTCTTGATCGGTAAGGCCATAGGAACCTGATGTTTTCCAGGTAGGGCGTTCTGATCTCATTCTCGCTGAGTACTTCAAATTCCCAGGCTTGCCGCAGGCAATAAGCCTTTGCGGCACGAAACTTTGGAAGGAGGCTTCTCCAGTCTTTTCGGAAATCGGCACGGTGCTTGATCTCAACGAGCACCGGTAGGAGATTTTCTTCGGGAAGAAAACGAATTAGACCGTCAGGGGTGTATTGCCGCCGTCGACCTGCGGTGTCGAGAAATTCTATGGTGACCGGCTGAGGAAGATAGCTTTCAACCTTTCGGTCAAATCTCAATATCTCCATAAAGTCTCTTTCCAACGTCGACTCGTACTCGCCGAAAGGCGGGAAATAGCCCGTAGTACTTCTGCTATTCGGCCGAATCGCACGGACGGGTTTGGTCACAGGCTCTGCCTCATTATCATAATTCATCAGAAAACGACCCTATAGTCGCATTTATTATCATAACTCACAGGTGGCAGCAGCCCACGTCCGGGAGAAATCTCGCTCGCCCATCGGGGCATCCTGTTCATGGACGAGCTGCCGGAATTCGACCGCAAGGTGCTGGAAGTGCTGCGCGAGCCCATGGAGTCCGGCGAAATCGTCATTTCCCGGGCGGCCCAGCAGGTCACCTATCCGGCCCGGTTCCAGGTCATCGCCGCCATGAACCCGTGCCCCTGCGGCTATCGCGGCCACCCCAGCATCGAGTGCCAGTGCTCGCCGCAACAGGTGCTGCGCTACCAGTCCCGTCTCTCCGGCCCGTTGCTGGACCGCTTCGACCTGCACGTTGAGGTGCCCGTCCAGAACGGCGAAACCCTGCTGCGCCAGGATCGGGAGGCCGTGGACAGTGCCACCGTGCGTGAACGAGTCCTGCGTGCCCGGGCGATGCAGCGCGAGCGCGGGTCGCTGAATGCGGATCTCAAGGGCGACGCCCTGGATCACTACTGCCACCCGGGCGAGGCGGGCGAGCGCCTGCTGGCCCAGGCGATGGAAAAGCTGGGGCTGTCGGCGCGGGCGCTGCACCGGATTCTGCGAGTCGCGCGAACCCTGGCGGATCTGGCCGGCGACGAGCGTCTGGCCCAATCCCATATCGTCGAAGCGCTGGGCTACCGCAAACTGGATCGTCGACAGGCCGGCGCCCAGGCCGCCACGGTATAGACGGCTAATCCAGATCCGGGGATTGGAAAGCGTCGTGATGGAAGCCGGCCGCCGCTTCAACTTCCGCAAAACCGCAAATGCCGGGTTCGGGCACCGGTCCGCCGGCGAGCACGCCCAGCACCGAATGGACGCCGCGAGGGAGCGATTCCAGGTTGTAGCCGCCTTCCAGAACCAGGGCCAGCCGACCATCGCAGTGCTTGCGGGCAATCGCCTGAATGCCTGCCGCCATGGCACCGAAGCCTTCGTAGGAGACGTTCAGGGCCAGGTCCATCCAGTGGGGGTCGAAACCGGCGGAGACCAGCACCAGGTCGGGCTGGAACCAGTCCGCGGCAGAGGCCAGGATCTCATCGATCGCTTTGAGATAGGCCGCGTCGCCCGTGCCTGCCGGAAGCGGCACGTTCACCGTGGTTCCTTCGCCCAGACCGGCGCCGACTTCCTCCAGCTGGCCGGAACCGGGATAGAACGGGGCGGCCCGATGCAGATCGAAAAACAGCACGTCCGGATCGGCCCAGAAAATCTCTTGCGTGCCGTTGCCGTGGTGCGCGTCCCAGTCGACGATCAGAACCCGCTCGCAGCCGAGTTCGGCCTGGGCGTGGGCGGCCGCTACCGCGACATTGTTGAACAGGCAGAAACCCCGCGCCCTGACCGGCTCCGCGTGATGGCCCGGCGGTCGTACCAGGGCGAAGGCGCTCTCGGAGTCTCCCGACACCACACTCTCGACCGCCGCCACGGCGGTTCCGGCGGCGACTTCCGCGGCGTCGATACTGCCGGGGGAGACCGCGGTGGTGTCCACGTCCAGCCAGGCGTTCTGGCCGCGCAACCCATACAGTTCGTTGAGGTAGGCCGTGGTGTGAACCCGGGCCAGCTGTTCGGGGGTTGCCTTGGCACCGCTGGCGAACCGGAGACCGTCAATCGGGTTGGCCTCCAGGTACTGCATAATGGCGGTGAGTCGACCGGGGTGTTCCGGGTAATGCCAGGGCACGTTGAGGCCGGCAAGAATCTGGCGAATACGCCGGTCCATGCGCGCTGGCAGAAAAGACGCCTCGGTGTCCGGTGCATGGGCCAGGACCCGGTCGTCAAAAAAAACGGTCACCTTGTGTGCGGCTGGCATGGCGTTGATCCTTTTGCTGTGCCCCCGGGAGGTTGTGTTCTCTCAGCATAGCCGCTATTCCCGCGGGGAGAGAGGAAGTGGTCCAAACCTCACAGTCCGCGTAAGCTTTGATACACTGCCTCCCTTTACAGCGTGGTGCAGAAGGCGCCGCGGATTGAATCAGACGAGAGATCTCAATGACCGACGAGAAAGACAGCCAGCCGACCGATAACCCGGATGAGCCGGTCACCACGCGCCGTGGTATCCGCAGCTTCGTGCTGCGCCAGGGGCGGATGACGGAAGGCCAGAAGAAGGCGTATGACCGGAGCTGGCCCAAATACGGCCTGACCCGGGAGGACGGGATGATCGATCCGCGCCAGGTCTTCGGCCGCCAGGCTGTCCTCAATCTGGAAATCGGCTTTGGTATGGGGCAGTCACTGGCCACCATGGCGGAAGCCGCACCGGAGCAGGATTTCATCGGCGTGGAAGTACACACCGCCGGTGTCGGCGCCTTACTGAAGGCGATCGAGGAGAAAGGCCTGGAGAACGTGCGCATCTACAACATCGACGCCAACGACGTGATCGATCTGTGCCTGCCGGATTCCTCCCTCGACCGGGTGATGCTGTTCTTCCCGGACCCCTGGCACAAGAAGCGTCACCACAAGCGTCGCCTGGTGCAGCCGGAATTTGTCCAGCGCATCCGCCACAAGCTGCGGGTGGGCGGGATCTTCCATCTGGCCACGGACTGGGAGAACTACAGCGAACACATGATGGATGTGATGAGCGAAGCGGAAGGCTTTGCCAACACCATGCCGGAAGGTGGTTTCTCCCCGCGTCCGAAAGAGCGCCCCCAGACCAAGTTTGAGCATCGTGGCCTGCAGCGCGGTCATGGCGTCTGGGATCTGCTGTTCCGGCGGACCAATTAAGCGGCCGGAACGGCGTCAGTAGCTGAGAGGATGTCGGCGGGCGGCCCGGATCACCACCAGCCCGGCGGCACCCATCAGCAGGGCGGTGAACTTGATCATCGCGAAGACAGTGGCCGACAGGCTGAGTACGTCATCCGGCTCCGCCAGGTTCGTTAGCAGGCAGATATTCTCCCCCAGGTCGCTGGCCCCGGCGGCCACGAACAGGCCTCTCACCCAGCGTCCTGCCTGGCGCTCCCGAATACCCGGCCGATCGCTCATCAGGTAGTCGGTCAACGCCATCAGCGCCAACACATAGATCACCACAAAGGGAAAATCGAGGGTCAGGGAGGCCACGGCCCAGTGGCTGCTGTCCGATCCCCAGCTGTTGAGGATGTCGAGCGTCTGCTCGGCGGTGGTCGCAAACTGCAGGCTGATGATGCCCTGCGGCGCAACGCCGGTAACCAATGGGACGTTGATGCCCACCAACAGGGCCAGCATGATCATGGCGCTGATCGTCAGCAGCTTGAGCGGGCGGGGGATCGGGGGCAGGGTGCCTTCGTTCATGGCAGGAACGGTTCCAGAATGCTGTTGAGATAACGCTGTCCCAGCGGCGTTGCCTGAAGTCGGTCAGGCACCAGCAGCCCTTTTGAGCGCAGGTCTGTGAGTATCGCAGCAATCTCTGTCAGCGGTAAACCTGTACGTTCTGTGAACAGGCTTTCGTCAACGCCGTGGCCCAGCCGCAGGGCATTCATCATGAACTCCAGTGGCAGGTCGTCCCGTTCCAGGCTTTGCTGACCGGCCGTCCGGCTGCCCAGGCGTTTCAGGTAGGCGTCCGGTTGGCGCGTCTTCCAGTAGCGACGGATCTCGCCGCTGTCACCGTCCGTCAGCTTGCCGTGGGCGCCGGCCCCAAGCGCCAGGTAATCGCCGAAACGCCAGTAGTTGAGATTGTGTCGGGCTTCGCGACCCGGGCGGCTCCAGGCGGAAATCTCATAGCTGTCGTAGCCGGCGCGGCGCAAGTGGTCGCTGCCGCTGCTGTAGATCTGCCAAAGCGTGTCGTCTTCCGGCAGGTCCGGGGGCCGGCTGTAGAATTCGGTGTTCGGCTCCAGCGTCAGCTGATACCAGGACAAGTGCGGCGGTTCGAAGGACAGGGCGGCGTCCAGGTCTGCGAGTGCCTGCTCGACGGTCTGCTCTGGCAGGCCGTGCATCAGGTCCAGGTTGAAATTGTCAAAACCGGCATCGCGAGCGGCTTGGATCGCTGCGCGAGCGGCCTGGTCGTCGTGGATGCGCCCCAGGGCTTTGAGCTGGGCGGGATCGAAGCTCTGAATGCCTAGCGACAGCCGGTTGATGCCGGCCCGACGAAACGCGTCAAAACGGCCCTGCTCGAGCGTGCCCGGGTTGGCTTCCAGCGTGATCTCGGCGTCGCTGGCAAAGTCCAGTTGCCGGGCCAGCCCATCGAACAGGCGGGCATAGAAGTCACCGGACATCAGCGACGGCGTGCCGCCGCCGATAAAGACGGTCTCGACAGGACGTCCCTGGACGCCCGGCAGATCCGCCTGCAGATCCTCCAGCAGGGCTGCCAGATAGTCGTCTTCGGGAATGGCTCCGCTCAGGGCGTGGGAATTGAAGTCGCAGTAGGGGCACTTGCGCACGCACCAGGGCATGTGGAGGTACAGGCTCAGCGGCGGCAGTTGGCCGGAAGCGGCCGGACGATTCATGGGGCTGTCCGGTCTCGCAGGCTGGCCAGCAGGCCTTCGAGGGCCTTGCCGCGATGGCTGATCCGACTTTTCTCGCTGCGTGCCAGTTCCGCGGCAGAGCAGCCGCGTTCGGGGACCCAGAACACCGGATCGTAGCCAAAGCCGCCCTCGCCGCGGGTTTCGGTCAGGATGCGACCGGCCCAGACGCCGTGGCAGATGAGGGGAGTCGGATCCTGGGCGTGACGCAGGTGCACGAGCACGCAGTGGAACTGTGCGGTGCGCTCGGCGTCCGGGATGTCGGCCATGGCTTCCAGCAGGTGCCGGACGTTATCAGCGTCAGTGGCGCTGTCGCCGGCATAGCGGGCCGAGCGCACGCCCGGCGAGCCGCTGAGTGCGTCCACCGCCAGCCCGGAATCGTCGGCCAGGGCCGGCAGCCCGGTATGGCTGGCGGCGTTGCGGGCCTTGATCAGGGCGTTTTCCACAAAGGTCACGGCCGGCTCTTCCGCCTCCGGAACGCCCAGGCTGCCCTGTGCTTCGATCTGGAAATGCAGGGGGGCGAGGAGTTCACTCAGTTCGCGGATCTTGCCGGCATTGTTGCTGGCCAGTACCAGTCGCTGTTCAGGCATGGTCTCTCAATCGTTCATCAGGGTTTGGGCCACCCGGACCGGCATGTTGCCGGGCGCGCCGGGGGCGTTGGCTTGCAGCTCAAAGGTCAGAAGCTCGCCTTCGCTGAAGGGGAACTGGGCGATGTAGTAGACGGCGTCGCCCTCGCTGATGCGGCGAAAGCCGAGGATGCGCCGCTGCTGGATGTCGTTGACCACCTGACCCTCCACCTGGCCGGAGACCGGCTCCAGCCGGCCCTGTTCGCCCAGGCGCAGGATGCTGACGTTGACGATGCCGATGGACTGGCTGCGCACGATATCGTAGCGGCTGGCGACCTCCGCCGAGAGGAAGCTGCTGGGGAAGATGCTGTAATGCACCTGGTAGTCGCCAAACTGTTCGAACTGGCCGGCACGGGCCGCGCCGCTGCCCAGCAGCAGGGCGGCACACAGGGCGAGTACCAGCTGAAGACGGGCCATGTATCGGTTCATGGTGACCTCCTCGCGGTTCATGCGGCCTAGCGGGTGATGCGGTAGATCGCGATCTGCCCGAGCATGTTGGGCCACAGCCGGTTGAACCAGCGGTAGCGGTGTTCGCTGTCCACTACGGTGCGGTTCATGATCTGGATGTTCTTACGATAGCAGAGTGCCTCGAAATCCTTGAACGTGCACAGGTGAATGTTCGGGGTGTTGTACCACTTGTAGGGCAGCGTCTCGGATTCCGGCATGCGGCCCTGGCGCATCAGATACCAGCGCAGTCGCCAGTAAGCGAAGTTGGGGAAGGTAACGATGCATTCCCGGCCCAGCCGTAGCATTTCGTCCAGCACGATGTCCGGGCGACGCACGGCCTGCAGGGCCTGGGTCATCAGCACCACGTCAAAGCTCTGGTCGTGGAAATTGCCCAGCCCCTGGACGTCCAGATCCTGTTCGATCACGCTCACACCGCGACCCATGCAGGTGGTGATGTGGTCCGGGTTGATCTCCAGGCCAAACCCGGTGGCCTGCTTTTCCCGCTGCAGGTAATCCAGCAGTGTGCCGTCACCACAGCCCAGGTCCAGGACGTGACTTTCAGGCTGGATCCATTTCTCGATGATTTCCAGGTCGGCTCTCATTGCTGCACCTCCCGGGCGACCCGGTCCATGTAGGCCGTGAAGATGTCTTCATAGCGCGGCGTCGGGATCAGGAAGGCATCGTGGCCCCAGGGCGCATCGATTTCCGCGTAGCTGACCTTGCGGCGGGCGGCGATCATGGCGTTGACCAGTTCCTCGGAGCGGGTCGGCGTGAAACGCCAGTCGGTACTGAACGACAGCACCAGGAATTCGCACCGGGCCTGGCTCATGGCCGCGGCCAGGTCGTTATCGTAGTCGTAGGCCGGGTCGAAGTAGTCCAGGGCCCGGGTCATCAACAGATAGGTGTTGGCATCGAACGTCTCGGAGAAGCGTTCGCCCTGGTAGCGCAGGTAACTCTCCACCTGGAATTCGGCGTCGTAGCCGAACTTGTAGGCCTCCTCGCGCAGTTCCCGGCCGAATTTTTCGCCCATCGAGGCGTCCGACAGGTAAGTGATGTGTCCCACCATGCGCGCCAGCATCAGGCCCCGTCGCGGCGTCGCGTTGTGTTCGGCGTAGCGGCCGTCATAGAACTCCGGATCGGAGGTGATGGCCTTGCGTGCGACTTCGTTGAAGGCGATGTTCTGGGCTGTCAGCCGCGGTGTGGACGCAATCACGACGGCATGACGCAGTCGCTCGGGATAACTGAGGCTCCACTGCAGCGCCTGCATGCCGCCGAGCGACCCGCCGACGACGGCAGCCCATTGTTTGATGCCCAGTCGATCGGCCAGTTTGGCCTGGCTGTCCACCCAGTCCTTGACGGTGACCACGGGAAAATCCGGGCCGTAGCAGTGCCCGGTGTCGGGATTGGTGGATATGGGGCCGGTGCTGCCGTGGCAGCCGCCCAGGTTGTTCAGGCTGACGACGAAGAAGCGGTTGGTATCGATGGGTTTGCCGGGACCGATGCAACTGTCCCACCAGCCGGGTTTGCGTTCTTCCAGGCTGTGGTAACCCGCCGCGTGGTGATGACCGCTCAGGGCATGACAGATGAGCACCGCGTTGGATCGGTCGGCGTTGAGGTCGCCATAGGTTTCCACCACCAGGTCGTAATGGGGCAGGGTCTGCCCGCAGGCGAGGGTCAGCGGCTCATCGAAGTGCAGGGTCTGGGGTTCCACCAGCCCCACGGAATCAGGCGGTAACGAATCTGGCATCGATACAATGGGTTCCTGGACTGTGCCGGCAGGGTGAACGAGGCATAAAGGCCGGCCAGCGAAGCAGTTTAAAGGTGGGGGGCAACGGCTGCAAGACGCCGCAGCCCGTTGCCGGCTGCGGCGTTCGTCGGATCAGGCAATGCCCGAGAGATTGACGACTTTTTGCTGGATCAGCGTGGGTGCCGGCTTGCGGATCTGACGGTGCATGTTGTCCGCCAGTTCCAGCTGACGATTCAAGTCGGCGATGCTTTCTTCGAGGCGCTTGCGCTCGTCCTTCAGCGTGCGCTCATTGCGAACCGAGTCACGTACCCGACGGATCTGGTGCTCCAGCAGCTGCTTCTGTTCCATGGAGTACTGCATGATTGGCAGTAGGGCTTCCTGGGGCCAGCGTTCCACGTCCGCGCGGACGCGGGTGTGCAGGGTGCGGGCCTCGCTGACCATCACGTTGAAGAAACGGCGGATCAGCAGGGTTTGCTCGGTGAGCATGTTCTTGGGATTACGACGGAACCGGTCGGCCTTCTTGCGCAGCTCGCGCAGGGCAATGACGTGACGGCCGGCACGCAGCGGGATCGGCTCCAGGTGTCGGGCGCGGGTGTCCTCGTTGTAGCGGCGATAGATGGACGCCACCATCTTCTCCGCCAGGTGACCTTCGGCCAGCAGATTGCTGAAATCGTTTTCCAGCAACTCGAAGAAATGGTTCATGGCCCGGCTCATGCCCGCCGTCGTCCAGCTCTTGCTGAGCAGCTTGCGAATTTTTTCGACGTGGCCTTCGAAGCGGTCTTCGGCCACCAGGTCTTTCAGCATATCGCCCTGGGACTGCATCAGGCGTCGGCTCGAGCGCAGGGTGATCAGCTTCTTGTAGTAGAAGTCGTAATCCTGTTGGGCCCGGTCGGCGAGGCGCTTGAGCGCGTCGCGATCCACGTGGGTCTCCCCGCAGGCCGACAGTTCCTCGCGCAGGGCGTCGAGACGGTGCTGCATTGCCGCCTGACTGTTCTGGAGCATGCCCAGCAGGTCGTTGATCAGGCTCTGGGTGATCAGCTCTTCCTTGTGCATCAGGATGCGGTGGATGATGAGCTTTTCCAGTTCCGGCAAAGCACTGCGCTCCAGCAGCTCCTCGTTACCCTGCACCCGGGCCAGCAGGCCCTGCTTGGCGGACACCGGGATCACATCGGCGGCGTGGATGTTCAGGTGGTCGGCGGTGTACTCCCGCACCCGGTCGATGGAGGCAGCGGTATGCTCGGGGCCTTGCAGGTCGTCCCAGAGCACGTCGATCTTGTTGAGTACAGCGAAGCGGCCGGCGCGGTGATCGGCATCTTCCGTGGTGATGTGTTCTTTCCAGACGGTCATGTCGCTGGCGGTGACGCCGGTATCGGCGCTGAGCAGGAAGATGACCGCGTGGGCGCTGGGCAGCATGCTGATGGTCAGTTCCGGCTCCGAGCCCAGGGCGTTCAGGCCCGGGGTATCGAGGATGCGCAGGCCGCGCTCGAACAGCGGGTGGCGGAAACTGATCTGCGCGTTACGCCAAGCCGGGACCAGGACGTGGCCGGGGTTGTTGCGGTCGTTCTCCAGCATGCTTTCCTGGAAGCCGAGATCGCGGGCTTCCGCCGGTGTAACGCTCTTCACCCGGGCCACTTCGGCCAGCACCTCACGCATGACCGTCGGATCGCTGGCGTCCAGGTCGTAGCGCTGCCAGCGGTCGGTCCGCTTGCGCAGCTGCTGCAGTGACAGGTCTTCACGACGGGTCTCGATCGGCAGCAGGAGCAGGTAGTCCTTGCCCTCGGTGCGGTCGTAGAACAGCTCGGTCGGGCACATGGTGGTCCGGCCGGCCTGGGACGGCAGGATGCGCTGGCCGTACTCCGAGAAAAACAGGGCGTTGATGAGTTCGGTCTTGCCGCGGGAATATTCGCCGACGAAGGCAATGGTCAGCTCGTCCTCGATCAGCAGTTCCAGTCCCCGGCGTATCCGCTGGCTGATGTCTTCGGAGAACAGGTCGTTGTCCTGCAGCCAGAGGCGGTAGCGGGAGATCTGGCGGATCAGTTCCTTCTTCCAGGTGTGGTAGGCCTCCACCTGGTGGGTCAAGCTTCCAGTTGCATGCATGGGGCTAGCCTATTTGCGCGTGTGCTGTTCTTCTCGGGTGTCCGCTCGTCAGCGAAACAGCCCCCGTTTTTTTTGCCGGACGTCGGCGCACGAATCATTCCGGATATTGTAGCTATGGTAGGCCACCGGAAAAGGTCTCTCTGTGACGTATGACCGTCTCAAGCACCTGATTCCAGTCGGGTTATCGGCGGTCTTTGAAGAAACTTTGAAAAATCAGCCAACTGGCGATGCGTTTCGCCATGTATAGATTTGCGTCATTTTGTAAAAGTGAGGCCTGCGACCGGGTGGTCGCAGGCCTGGCGTGAGGTGGGACGCTGTCGGGGATTACAGGGCGACGCCGATGTGCCCCAGGCCCACGCCTCGGGCCATGTATTCAATCACGATCGAAACCACGTTGAGGATCAGGAACACCACGATGGGCGACAGATCCAGGCCACCGACGGCGGGCATCAGGTTGCGCACCGGGCGCATGACCGGCTCGGTCAGCTGGCCGATGAGCTGAATCGCCGGATGGGGGCTGCCGGGCGCGATCCAGCTGATGATCACGATGGCCAGCACGGACCAGAAGTAGATCTTCACGATCAGGCCCAGCACCGTGACCACGGACCAGGCCACCAGCGTCAGCGGGTTGAAGGCCGGCACGCCGCCGCTCAGCGTGATCAGGATCAGGAAGAAGGTCAGCATCTGGATCAGGATCGCCAACACCAGAGCGGCACCGTCGACGCCGCCCCAGCCGGGAATCACCTTGCGCAACGGGCGCAGCGGCGGGTTGGTGGCCTTGACCACGAACTGGCTGATCGGATTGTAGAAATCCGCCCGTGCCAGCTGCAGGAGGAAACGCAGCAGGACTATGGTCAGGTAGAACGTGGAAATGATCTGTAACGTCGCAATCACAATCTGCGCCAGCATGTTGGGCTCCGTACTCGGGTTCGGCGTCAATAATGCGGTCGGTGTCCGGGTTTTTCTACCCTTTACTCATCATCTTTGGCGAGTTCGCGTGCCATTTCACCGGAACGGGTGTAGGCCGCGGTGCTGGCTTTGGTGACCAGCTCGCGCAGGCCGCCTTCTTCAAACGTCTTGATCGCCTGCTCGGTGGTGCCACCAGGGGACATGACATTGCGCTTGAGCTGGGCAGGTTCGTCGGGGCCGCGACCGGCCATTTCCGCCGCGCCGGCCATGGTCTGGATGGCCAGCTTGCGGGCTGTGGTGGCTTCCAGGCCGTTGGCCACGGCGGCCTCTTCCAGGGCTTCCAGCATCAGGAAGAAATAGGCCGGTCCACTGCCGGAAAGGGCGGTGACGGCGTGCAGCAGGTCTTCCTGCTCGACCCAGACGGCCACGCCGATGCTTTCGAAAATCGCGCTCACGGCGTCCCGTTGTTCCTGCCCCACGTCATCGGTGGCGTAGAGGCCGGCCGATCCCTTGCCCACCAGCGACGGTGTGTTGGGCATGACGCGAACCACCGGCAGTCCACCGCCCAACCAGCTGTCGAGCGTGGCGCACTCCAGGCCGGCGGCGATGGAGACCATCAGCGGCCGCGTGTTCTGTACGACCGGGGCAATGTTCTGGCAGACCTGTCGCATGACCTGCGGTTTGACGGCCAGGACAATCAGGTCCGCCTGTTGCGCGCAATGGCGATTGTCGGTGGTCACGCTCACGCCAAAGCGGTTGCGGATGCTTTGCAGGTGACTGTCGTCCGGGGCGCTGACCCAGATGTTTTCCGCTTTGAAGCCGTTCTCGATCATGCCGCCGATGATGGCGCTTGCCATGTTGCCGGCACCGATGAATGCGATCGTCTGGGGTTTGCTCACGCTGGCACTCCGTCAGTCTGATGAAAGGGTTTGGAAAAATGATAACAGGTTCGTCAGGCCTCCCGCGCCCCGAACAGCGCGGTCCCGACCCGGACCAGGGTGGCGCCTTCGGCGATGGCCGTCTCCAGATCGCCACTCATGCCCATGGACAACGTGTCGAGGCCTTTGGCTTCGGGATGCGCCTGGCGCAGTTGCGCCAGCGCGTCCGCCAGGGCCCGGAAGCTCTGCCGCAGGTCGGCTTCCGGCTGATCCGGATCGGGAATCGCCATCAGGCCCCGCAGGCACAGGTGGGGCAGGGTCAGCACCTCGGCGGCCAGGGCTGGAATGTCTGCCAGGGCCGCACCGGACTTGGTGTCCTCGTTGTCGACGTTCACCTGCAGGCAGATGTTCAGTGGCGCAAGATCAGCAGGGCGTTGGTCGCTAAGGCGGCGGGCAACCTTGAGTCGGTCGACGCTGTGAACCCAGTCAAAGTGCGCCGCAATGTCGCGGGTCTTGTTGGACTGGATGGGGCCGATGAAGTGCCATTCCAGGTCCGGCAGATCTGACAGCGACGCCATCTTCTCCAGCGCTTCTTGGAGGTAGTTCTCGCCAAACGCGATCTGGCCGGCAGCAGCCGCAACACGCAGATCTTCCGGGGGTTTGCGCTTGCTCACGGCAAGCAGTCGCACACTGTCAGCAGGCCGGTTTGCGGCCATTGTTGCTTTTTGTATGCGTCGGGTTACGACCCCCATATTGTCTGCTATGCTGCCCATTTGGAACCCTCTGGTCGAAACTGGCGTCCATTCTGGCTTGCTCCGTGCCGCGACACAAGGCGCAGACCGCCGGCCGGGAACCGGGTGTACGACCCCTGAAGAACAGACAGAACCAAGAAAGAGCCTTCCGAGGAATTCTGATGGATATTACTGAATTGCTGGCCTTTTCGGCGAAACAGGGCGCGTCCGACTTGCACCTGTCCGCCGGTCTGCCTCCCATGATCCGCGTTGACGGGGACGTGCGCCGGATCAACCTGCCCCCGATGGAGCACAAAGAAGTCCATTCGCTGATCTATGACATCATGAATGACAAGCAGCGAAAGGATTACGAAGAATTCCTCGAGACCGACTTCTCGTTTGAAGTACCCGGCGTCGCTCGTTTCCGGGTTAACGCCTTCAACCAGAATCGCGGCTCCGGTGCTGTTTTCCGGACGATCCCCTCCAAGGTACTGACCATGGAAGACCTGGGCATGGGGCAGGTGTTCAAGGACATCTCCTCCGTCCCGCGGGGCCTGGTGCTGGTGACGGGGCCGACCGGTTCCGGTAAGTCCACCACGCTGGCGGCGATGCTCGACTACATCAATGACAGCCGTTACGAGCACGTCCTCACCATCGAGGACCCCATCGAATTCGTGCACGAATCCAAGAAATGCCTGGTGAACCAGCGCGAAGTGCACCGGGACACCCTGGGCTTTAACGAAGCGCTGCGTTCGGCCCTGCGGGAAGACCCGGACATCATCCTGGTGGGTGAGCTGCGGGACCTGGAAACCATCCGTCTGGCGCTGACGGCCGCGGAAACCGGTCACCTGGTATTCGGCACGCTGCACACCACTTCCGCCGCCAAGACCATCGACCGGATCGTCGACGTATTCCCGGCGGAAGAAAAGTCCATGGTGCGTTCGATGCTCTCAGAGTCCCTGCAGGCGGTCATCTCCCAGTCCCTGATGAAGAAAGTCGGCGGTGGCCGGATCGCAGCCCACGAGATCATGATCGGGACGTCCGCGATCCGGAACCTGATTCGAGAAGACAAGGTGGCCCAGATGTACTCCGCCATCCAGACCGGTGGTTCCCTGGGTATGCAGACCCTCGACCAGTGTTTGCATCGCATGCTGCAGAAAGGTCAGATCACCCGCGAAGCGGCCCGCGCGAAAGCCAAGATGCCGGACAATTTCTGATGTGATTGATGCCGTGCCCAGCCGCGGCGTCGATAACATTCGGATCGGGAAGACACAGGTGAAACATGGAATTTGAAAAACTGCTGCGGTTGATGGTGGATAAAGGCGGTTCGGACCTTTTTATCACGGCCGGCGTGCCGCCGAGCATGAAGGTCAACGGCAAGGTGCTGCCAGTGACCAAGAACGCGTTGACGCCGGAGCAGACCCGCGAGCTGGTCTACGGCGCGATGAACGACAAGCAGCGCGCCGAGTTCGAGGAAACCCACGAGTGCAACTTCGCCATCAGCGCGCGGGGCATCGGGCGTTTCCGGGTCAGTGCTTTCTTCCAGCGTAACCTCTGCGGCATGGTGCTGCGGCGGATCGAGGTGAAGATTCCGCAGATCGACGACCTGTCCCTGCCGGACGTCATCAAGGACCTGGCGATGACCAAGCGGGGGCTGATCATCTTCGTGGGGGCGACCGGCACCGGTAAGTCCACCTCGCTGGCGGCCATGATTGGTCACCGCAACCGCAATTCCCGCGGGCACATCATTTCCATCGAGGATCCGATCGAATTCGTCCACCAGCATCAGGGCTGCATCGTCACCCAGCGCGAGGTGGGGATCGATACGGAAAGCTTCGAAGTGGCCCTGAAGAATACCTTGCGTCAGGCACCGGACGTGATCCTGATCGGGGAGGTGCGGACCAAGCAGACCATGGAGTACGCCGTCCAGTTCGCGGAAACCGGTCACCTGTGTCTGGCCACACTGCACGCCAACAACGCCAACCAGGCGCTGGACCGGATTATCCAGTTCTTCAGTCCGGAACAGCAAAACCAGATCTGGATGGACCTGTCGTTGAACCTCAAGGCCATCATTGCCCAGCAACTGATCCCGACGCCGGACGGTAAGGGGCGCCGGGCGGTCATCGAGGTGCTGATCAACTCCCCGCTGGCACAGGACCTGATCCGCAAAGGTGAGGTGCACAAGCTCAAGGAGCTGATGGCCAAATCCAACGAGTCCGGCATGCAGACCTTCGACCAGGCGCTGTATCGGCTGTATGCGGAAGGGGCGATCACCTATGAGGACGCCCTGGCACATGCCGATTCGGCCAACGATCTGCGCCTGATGATCAAGCTGGGGGCTGATGCCGCCGGTTCAGACAAGCTGTCATCCACCGTCGACAAGCTGTCGATCCAGGGCGATTAAACGATATCGGGAGGGCTGTGGTCCTCCCGATATCGTTCCTGCCGTACGCCCTGAATCAGAACATGCCGCATCCAGCGGCACTGTTATTTCACTCAAGTTGTTGTTAAAGCTAATAAATGTTCTCGCGAATGGGTCGCCTTGGCATTTGAGGCCAATCCGGCCCGATGCGTATACTCGCGGCCTCGGTGATGTGTCCGGAGTGCACCGACGCTGTGGTAATCGCCCGCCCCGCAAGGGAAGCGGTGAGTTGAGGCATGGGTCGGTCCGGCCATTTCCAAGTCCACAGGCGGAGAGATAATAATCATGCGAAACAACAATACCCTGTCACGCGCCATTCTGGCGGCAACCCTATGCGGCCCCGGAGCGGTCATGGCCGGCGGCTTTGCACTCAATGAACAAAGCGCAAGCGCGATGGGTGTGGCCAATGCCGGTACGGCGGCCAACCCTGAAAACGCCACCACGGTGTTCTTCAACCCGGCCGGTATGAGCCAGCTGTCCGGTACCACTGTGTCCTTTGGTGCGGCTGTGCTGGACATCGACGCAGAGGTCAAAGATGGCACGGCCAGCGCGACGGATAACGTCGGTAATGACGTCAGCGGTAGCGATGGCGGCGACATCGCCGACCCGGCCTACCTGCCGAACATCTTCGTGACCCACGAAATCAACGACACCGTTGATGTGGGCATCGGTCTGCACGCCCCCTATGGCCTGAAGGCGGATTATGACGACGATTTCGTAGGTCGTTACTTTGCCGACAAAACCGAGCTGACGGCCATCGCCCTGAGTCCCTCCATCGCCGTTAATAATGGCGAAGGCTTCTCCATGGGGATTGGCGTCAACATCATCTACGCCAAAGGCCGGCTGACCAAGTATCAGGATTACAGCAACTACGGCCTGCCGCAGGAAGGCTACTTCGATACCGAAGGGGACGACATCGGCGCGACGATCAGCTTCGGCCTGCTGTATGAATTGACCGACAAGACCCAGATCGGCCTGTCCGGCCAGACCGGCACCACGCTGAACCTGGAGGGTGACTCCACGCTGACCAACTTCCCGCAGGTGACTGCCAGCGGCGTTAACCTGGTCACCGCGAAGGAAGACGCCAACGTCCCGCTGGACATTCCCGAGAGCCTGACGTTTGGTATCCGCCACAAGCTGACCGATACCGTGACCCTGCTGGCCGGTGCCACCTGGGCCAAATGGAGCCGTTTCGAGGCCCTGGACATCGAAAGCCGTGAAGACGGCGGCACCATCTCCGCCGTGGGCGGACCCAAGTACGGCGATAACAGCCTGATCGGCCACGTGTCCGAGAACTGGAACGACACCTGGCAGGTCAACGTTGGTGGTATCTGGCAGGCGACGCCGGCCTGGGCCTTCAAGGCGGGCTACGCCTACGACGAATCTCCGGTGGATGACAATTACCGGACAGCACGTATTCCGTCGAACGACCGTCAGTGGCTGACCCTGGGTACCCAGTGGAACGATGCACAGAGTGGCTGGACGGTCGACGTGGCCGCCGGCGTTCTGTTGTTTGACGATGTGGACGTGAACGAGCAGGAATACACCGTCGACGACGAGCCGGTCGGCAACGGCGCCAGCTATTCCGCGACCTACGAGCTGAGCGCCTGGAGCGCCGGCGTGCAGGTCAGCAAGGCGTTCTGATCCGTCCTGCCTGACAGCAAAGCGGGCCGCCCGGCCCGCTTTCTTGTGCGCCCGGCACGGGCGCACTCCTGGAGGTGCAAGTCCTCCCGTGAGCTGGCCACAGCGAGCGAAGTGAAGCGCAACTGCGGAAGGGCGACTGACCGTGGGGAGGAAGCGTGGAGCGTAAACCG
>NZ_RHGZ01000035.1:0-39351 GCF_003789045.1 Marinobacter sp. R17
CACTTCGACCGGTTAGGCGTGCCGCGTCTCTCGTAAACCTCAACTTCTCGAACCGCCCGGTGCGGACCCGCTTGCCGGGTGGTGTGGGAGGGGCGGAGCCAGAAGGCTCCCCCCTATCCCGATATGGCGCCGCTGATCCCCTCGTTATCCCGCCACGGTTCCGGTTTTCACGCATCCCCAGCCAATGCCGTCGTCGCCCAGCTCAGGTACAATTCGCGCTTCAGTCATCCCGACAGATGAGGTTCCCCGGGAGAGCGCATGAACGCAGACGATTTCAGCTTCCGTTTTGGCGGCATCGAACGGCTCTACGGCCGGCGGGCCCTGCAGGCGTTCCGTGACGCCCACATGGCCATCGTGGGTCTGGGCGGTGTGGGGTCCTGGGCGGCCGAAGCGCTGGCCCGCAGTGGCGTCGGCCAGCTCACGCTGATCGACATGGACGACGTCTGCGTGTCCAACACCAACCGCCAGCTGCATGCCCTGGCCGGCGAGTACGGCCGCACCAAGACCGACGTCATGGCCGATCGGCTGCGTGCTATCAATCCCCAGCTTCAGGTCAACGTCCATTTCGGTTTCCTGACACCGAAGAACGTGACCGAGCTGCTGGACGATGGTCTCGACGGCGTGGTGGATGCGATCGACAGCGTCAAGGCCAAGGCCGCCCTGATTGCCCACTGCAAGCGGCGCAAGATCCCGCTGGTGTGTGCCGGCGGCGCCGGTGGCCAGATGGACCCGACCCAGATCCAGGTCAGCGACCTGTCGCGCACCACCCAGGACCCATTGCTGGCCAAAGTGCGCAACCTGCTGCGCCGGGAATACCACTTTTCCCGCAATCCCAAGCGTCGATTTGGCATCGAAGCGGTGTACTCGCTGGAGCAGCTGACCTATCCTGCCGGAGACGGCGAAGTCTGCCTGCAGAAGCCGGACGCCAGCGGCCCGGTCCGGCTGGATTGCGCCTCCGGCTTTGGCGCCGCCAGCCCGGTCACGGCGACCTTCGGTTTCGTGGCGGCATCGCGCCTGCTGAATCGACTGGCACGGAAGGTGCGGCTGGAGCCGGAACAACAGCAGGATGTCGCTCTCAGCTAAACGGTGACGGCCAGTTTCAGGCCTCATCAATACACATGCCCGTCACCTGGACGTGGCCGTTTCCACCGGAATGGATGATTAGCCCTGTCTATGTCTGCGAACGTTGTTCTCCTGCTCGCGAGCATCGGTGTCCTTTCCCTGTTCTGTCAGTGGCTGGCATGGCGAGTGCGCATGCCGGCGATCCTGTTCCTGCTCGCCGGCGGGATTGCCGCCGGTCCGCTCCTGCACTGGCTGGAACCCCAACAACTGTTTGGTGACCTGCTGTTTCCGCTGGTGTCCCTGGCAGTAGCCGTGATCCTGTTCGAGGGCAGCCTGACACTGAGGTACCAGGAGATCAAGGGCCACGGCCGCATGGTGCGCAACCTGGTGCCCATCGGATCGATCGTGACCTGCACGGTCGGCACCCTGGCGGCTCACTGGGCGCTCAACATTTCCTGGGAGGTGGCCCTGCTGTTCGGTGCCATCTGCATCGTCACCGGCCCCACGGTGGTCGCCCCACTGCTGCGCTCGGTCAAACCCGCCGCCAAGCTGGCCAATATCCTGCGCTGGGAAGGCATCATCATCGATCCGGTGGGGGCGCTGCTGGCGGTCCTGGTGTTCGAGGGGATCGTCTCCTGGGGCCAGGGCAACGTCTTCGAGCACTCGCTGTATATCTTCGGCAAGACCATTGTCATCGGCATCGTGCTGGGGGGCATTGCCGGCTGGCTGACCGGCGTGGCGCTGCGCAAGCACCTGCTGCCCCAATACCTGCACAACGCCGGCACACTGACTTTCATGCTGGGCATTTACGCCTTCTCCAATGAGATGGCCCACGAGTCCGGCCTGTTGACGGTCACTGTCATGGGCATCTGGATGGCGAACATGAAACAGGTGCCCATCGAGAGCATCCTGGAATTCAAGGAATCCCTGAGCGTCCTGCTGATTTCCGCCCTGTTCATCATCCTGGCCGCGCGCGTCGAGTTCACCGCCATTGCCGATCTGGGCTGGCCCCTGGTGACGGTCCTGGCGGTCCTGATGTTCGTCGCCCGGCCCATCAGCATATTCCTGTCCGCCATCGGCACCACCCTCAACTGGCGGGAAAAGCTGTTTCTCAGCTGGATCGCGCCGCGCGGAATCGTCGCCGCGGCGGTCTCCGCGCTGTTTGCGTTCCAGCTGCAGAAACTCGGCTACGAAAGTGCCGGCGTGCTGGTGCCCCTGGTGTTCATCCTGATCATCGCGACGGTGACCCTGCAAAGCCTGACGGCCCGCCCGGTGGCCCGACTGCTGAAAGTGGCGGAACCTGCGGATTATGGCTTCCTGATCCTCGGCGCCAACAGCGTCGCCCGCCAGATCGGCCAGGCGCTGCAGAAAGTCGAGGTACCGGTGGTACTGACCGACACCAACTGGGAGAACGTGCGCCAGGCGCGCATGGACAACCTCAACGTCTACTTCGGCAACCCGGTGTCCGAGCACGCCTCGACCCACCTGGACCTGACCGGCATCGGCAATCTGCTGGTGATATCGCCCTACAAGCAGCTCAATTCGCTGGCGACCTACCACTTCCTGGACTGGTTCGGTAACGGCAGTGTCTACAGCCTGTCGGAAGGCGACCAGGACCAGAAGGCACGCCACCAGACCGCCGAGAAGATCCAGCAGACCCGCGGCCTGTTCGGCGACGTCAGCTATGCCAAGCTGGCCAGCCTGGTGAGCAAGGGCTATACGGTGAAAACCACCCAGTTGAGCGATGCGTTCAGCTACGAGGACTTTCAGGCCCAGTACGAGAACCAGGCCCTGCTGCTGTTCGTGATCGACCCGCGTGAGCGGATCCAGGCCGTCACCTCACAGTCGAACCTGAAGCTGGACAAGGGATGGATGCTCCTGAGCCTGGTGCCGCCGCAGCCACCCAAGGAGCGCAAGGAGAAGGACGCCGGCCCGGAACCGGCCGGCGCAACCGCAACGGCCTGACGAGGACAGCCGGGGCGTGTTAACGGGCCTGGCAGTCCAGCACCAGCTTGCCCCTGACGTGCCCGGTCTCCAGCCGCCGGTGGGCATCGGCGGCACGGGCCAGCGGGAAGATCTCGTCCACGTGCAGGCGAACGTCACCGTCTTCAATCAGCTCGGCAATCTCCTCCAGGTGGAAGATATCAGGCCGCACGGTCATGCCATGGGCCTTAAGCCCCATGTTTTCGGCTTCGGTAATGATGCTGTCCGCCGTCACCGTCGGCACGGTGACGAGTACCCCATGGTCGGCCAGGCAATGCAGCGAGCGCTTGCCGGTATCGCCGCCCACCAGGTCGTAGATCAGGTCCAGACCGTAGCAGGCGTCGACAAAGTCGTCCCGGTTGTAGTCGATCACCTCGTCCGCCCCCAGTGTCGCCAGGAAATCGGCATTGTTGGCGGACGCCGTGGCGATCACGTGGGCGCCGCGGGCACGGGCAAACTGGATCGCCAGATGGCCGACACCGCCAGCGCCGGCGTGGATCAGCACCTTGTGATCCGGTTGTAACTGCCCCACTTCAAACAGCCCCTGCCAGGCGGTCAACGCCGCCAGTGGCAGGCCGCCGGCTTCGATCAGATCCATCTCTTCCGGCACGACGATCAACTCATCAGCCCGGGCCAGGGCGTATTCGGCATAACCACCGCCCCCGCCGGGAAAACCGATCATGCCCATCACGCGATCGCCGGCAGACAACGTATGCACGTCGTCCCCGACATCGGTGACGGTACCGGCCACATCGTAGCCGGGCGTCCAGGGCAGATGATCCTGGATCTGCTGGGCGGCAAAACCCAATCCCTTGCGGGTTTTCCAGTCGATGGGATTGAGGCCTGCACCGGCGACCCGGATACAGACCTCGCCGGCCGCCGGGACCGGATGCTCGGCCTCCACCAGCTTCAGTTCATCGGCTTCCCCGAAGCGCTCATAGACTATGCGACGCATACTGGTTTCTCCCATGCGGCGTTGGGAAACGCCGGACCCGCAGATTGCTGCGGGACGGCCGGTTTCCAGGCGGGCGGACACCTGCTTTTCAGCAAGCGTAGCAGAATCCGGTTTATTCGGTAGTCACCACGGCATGACCGAGGATGTCGCCGTATTCCTTGGGCATCCGGGCCGGGCGCTGGGTCTTGAGATCCACGCAGGCGTGGCTGGACTTGGCCCGCACCAGGGATTTGCCGTCGGATTGGCGCACCAGCTGGAAACGGCGTGCCGAGCGAAAGCGGCCGTCGAAATCAACCAGCCACGTGCCCAGCAACAGGTGATCGCCTTCGTTGGCCGCGGCCAGGTAATCGATCTCGGTGCGGGTGATCGCCATGGCGCGCCCGGTTGCCTCATGCCGTTCCCAGGTCATGCCCAGGCTTTCGATATGGGCCCAGCTCACGTCTTCGAGCCAGCGCACATAGACCACGTTGTTGGCATGACCAAGACGATCGACGTCTTCAGGCTGGACCACGATGGGCATGATGAAGGGGTCCGGGAGGTCCCATTCGATAAGATCAGGCACGTCACTCACGGCGATGTCTCCTTGTTCAGGGCCGGAATACTGCTGATGGGCAGCCGTCCGATGCGATCGTTGTGCAGGGTTCCGAAATACAGCATCCCCAGGTGCGGCTCCACCGAAGTGATCTCCTGCAGATGCTTGCCGGTGGTGTCGTGCAGGCTGGCCAGCAGCTTGCCGTCGGCGTCAAAGGCCATGACCAGGCCGTATTCCTGCACCGGCGGCTGCAGGCTGTCGGGCAGCTTGGCTACCTGCTCCTTGATCCAGGGGTGCGGCTGCATCCAGTCCACCGTCGGATTCCGCGGCGTCGGCAGCGCGACCCAGAAGCGTCCCTGGCTGTCCGCTGCTACGCCGTCCGGAAAGCCCGGCAGATTATCGGCAAACACTTCGGCGGTGCCCGCCTTGCGGCCGGTCAGCCAGTATTTGAGGATGCGGTATTTCCAGGTTTCGTTAACCAACAGGAAACTACCGTCTTTGGCCACCGCCACGCCATTAGCAAAATGGAGGTTGCGCAACAGCACGTCGGTCTTGCGGGTGGCCGGGTTGTAGCGCAGCAGGCGCCCGTGGGGCTGCATCTCCAGCAAGTCCAGCCGGTATTCGGACTGGTCGAAGCGGGAACTGGCGTCGGTGAAGTAGATCATCCCGTCCGGCCCGATATCCACGTCGTCGGTGAACTTGAAGGGCAGCCCCTCGGCTTCCCGGGACAATGTACGAATAACCCCGTCCGGCGTGATCGAGAGCAGCCCCTTGTAGGCGTCCGCCACAATCAGGTTGCCGTTTCGGTCGAACGCCAGCCCCAGCGGACGCCCTCCGGTGCGGGCCCAGGTTTCCACGCGACCGTCCGGCCACACTCGCACCACCTTGCCATCCTGGGTGCCGCCGTAGACGCGCCCGGTTTTGTCCACAGCCACGTCTTCCGGCCCGTAGACCTGGCCCTGGGCGATCAGTTCCGCCTGCTTCAGCAATTCATTGGGTGCGGTGCGGCCGGACAATCCGGGAGACGGCGGCGGCGTCCAGGCCCGGCTATCGACCGGTGACGGCGTCAGCAGAAAGCCGCCGATCAGCAGGAACAGGACCACACAGATTGCATACACCCAGCGCATGAAAGCTCCTTGTTATTGGACTATCCGGCCTTTAAACCCTAGCAGACGCTGCGCCGGCGCTACCGATCAGTTGGGGTCAAACTCACCGTCCAGGAAGCGTCGGCACAGGTTGGCGAACAGATCCGGCTTTTCCGCATGCAGCCAGTGGCCGGTGCCGGGAATGATGCGCAGGGACGCTTTGGGGAAATACCGGTCGAACGCTTCACGTTGTCCCTCACCAATGTAGTCGGAGTCTCCGCCCTTGATGAACAGGGTCGGGCCATCGAAAGGCCCTTCGGCGGTCGGTCCGGCGGCGATGTCCTCGTAATGCGCCTGGATGGCGTCCAGGTTCAGACGCCAGGCAAACCCGCCATCCCCGTCACGCACCAGGTTTTTCAGCAGGAACTGCCGTACGGGCGTCACCGGCACATACTCCGCCAATGCTTTATCGGCCTGTCCGCGGGAAGTCACCCGGGCCAGGTCGAGACGGGTCAGACCTTCGATGATGTCGTCGTGGTGTGGCGGATAGGCCACCGGCGCGATGTCCGCCACGATCAGGCGGTCAACCCGGTCGGGGTGGGCCAGGGCCAGCTCCATCGCCGTTTTGCCGCCCATGGAATGCCCCAACACCGAAGCTTGTTCCAGATGGGCCTTGTCCATGTAACGCAGGACATCGTCGGCCATGGCCGGATACCCCATGGCATCGGTGTGCGGCGAGCGACCGTGGTTACGCAGGTCGAGGGCGTGAATCTGGCAGCTGTCCGTCAGGCGCTGTGACACGCCGCCGAGGTTTTCCAGGGATCCGAAAAGACCGTGCAGGACGATCAGTGGCTCGCCCTCGCCCGTCACGCGGTGGTGCAAATCCAGGCTCAAGTCAGCCTCCTTATAGCCAGGCGCGGAGTTCACCCAGCGCCGTCGAATTGAGCAGGTAGGATACCTCATGTTGCAGGGCCAGTTGCTGCACGTCCGCGGCCAGGGCATCCAGGTCGTCCATCTGCGGACTCATGCTGGAATGGTCGGAAACGTAGCCCCACATGTGCTGCAGGGCATTGCGGATACCGCCCTCCGGTGGCGCCACCCGGGACGCGTTGACCAGGGCCAGCCACAGGGTCTCGAGCGGTGCCGAGCGCGCGGCCACGCGTCGGCCGAAGCTTTCGTAGGCCTGCCGGTTGCGGGCCAGCAGGCTGTACTTGTAGGTGGCCCAGAGTTCGTGATCGTTGCGCGGCATGCGGATCCGGCCACGCTGGCCGGCTTCGGCCCGGGCCGTGATGTAGCGGATTTCCCCGGCCAGCGACGCGGCATCCAGCGGTGGCCAGATAATGGCCTCGCCGGTCACCGCCACCTGCCCGGGCACGGCCTGGCCGCGCAACGTCATCTCGCCCATCAACTGGTTCAGGCGCAGGGTCAGGGCATCCTCGTGCCCCAACCAGTTTGCCGGCAGCCGATCACCGGCGCTGCGGCCGCGGTCGGTACTGACGAGCCCCACCAGCAGGCGCATCTGCGCCGCCAGCAAGTCGTCGTCGAGAAACCCGGCATCCAGATCGAACACCCTGTTTTTTTCCATTACCGCTCACCTTTGCGTCGCTGGATCCCGTCAGTTTGGCCGCTCCAGTCACAGAACGGAACGGCCAGAATGGACCATAATGCATTCAGGCCCGATGCCCTCACCGACAACCGGAGTACACCCAAGCTATGAGACGAATCAGTCCCCGCGACAGGCGCCGCTTTCGCCGGCTACCGGCAACGGAACTGAATCTGGCCTGGCGACCGCGCAAGCGTCTGCTTGCCCGCTATCGCCCTATTCAGGGCCACGATTTTACACGGGAAGGCGTCGCTGTCACCGCGGCAGCGGACACATTCAGGGAAGGCGATCAGGTCGAGTTGCTGATCGAGCTGGCTATGGCTGGCGAGAATCTGGTGGCCAGCCGTGTGTTCGCCGACGTGGTCAATGTGGCGTTGGAGGGAAACCAGGCCCGTGTCGGACTGGCTTTCGATGTCGCCGCCAGCCGTCGGTTCGGCGCCGCTGCGTTGCGTGCCCGGCTAGGCCGCATGGAAGGCATTCTGGAACGCAGCGAAAAACAGTGGCTACGCTCTCAGCCGCTGGACAGCATTACCGGGCTTGCGGGTTAATGAGTCGACCATTTCAGAAGTCAAAAAAAGGCCGCCCATTGGCGGCCGATGTGCGAAGGGATTAGCAATAGTAGATGCTGTTGAGATAGTTCTTGAGAGCCTCGCAGTTACGACGTTCCTGCTCGGTATGCGGAACAAAAATCTGCAGATCCATCCCAAACACCTCCTGACAATGTCAGTTACCCATGAATTCCATTCCAGCTTAACGCCTCTTAACGCACTCGACGTTGACACCCTGACCCAACTGTTTGACATTTGGTAACACCCAACGACAAAAAAGAGACTCATGCCGACCCACCAAGCCCGATCCGACGTGACCCCGCAGGAGCCGCAGGTGACGGCCTCCACCGCCCTGGGCCTGGTGCATTACCTGGACACCCGGGACCTCCTCGAAGAGAACACCGTTACGTCCCTGCTCGGTCTGCCGCTCGCGGAACTGACGAACCCGGATCTGCGTCTGCCCGCCTGTCATCACTACCGCCTCTGGCAACATGCGGAACAGGTCACCGGAGACGCAGCCATCGGCCTGCATGCCGGCGAGGTGGTGGATCCCGACCGGATGGGCCTGGTCGGCCACGTCTTCTTCAACTGCGATACCCTGGGTGATGCCGTCATGCAGTACGTGCGACTGCATCGGCTGATCAACGAATCCGTACATCTCAAGCTGGAACAGACCGCCGATCTGGCAGTGCTGACCTGGGAGGCCGACCAGCCCGAGTTCTACTGCCGCCAGGACATGGATCGCACCCTGGCCGCCGTGGTGAGCCGGGCGCGTCACTTTATACATCCACAGCTGGACATTGCCTGGGTCCGAGTTGCCCATCCCGAACCGGCCTACGCGGACGAATACCGCCGCATCCTGGATTGCCCGATCCGCTTTGGCGAGCCAGCCATGGCGCTGGCCTTCAGCGCCCACTACCTGGACCGCCCGATTCCCCATCGCAATCCCTATGTGCATTCGGCCATGCTCAAGCAGGTCAACAGCCTGCTGGCCAGACTGCAGACCCGGCGCCGCTTCAGCCGCAAGGTGCGGCGACTGATATCCCGGCAGATGGCCAGCGAGCGCATCGATGCCGACTCCCTCGCCCAGCAACTGCACATGAGTCGCCAGACGCTCTACCGGCGCCTGAAAAAAGAGGGCATGAGCTTCCAGGAACTGGTCGAGCACGTGCGCAAGGACAAGGCCCTGCGTTACGTGGCCTCGGACCGCTACGCTCTGGGCGAGATCGCTTTTCTGCTAGGCTTCTCGGAACTGAGCGCTTTCAGCCGCGCCTTCAAACGCTGGACCGGCGAATCGCCCGCGCAGTATCGCGCCCGCCACCAATAAGGAGTTCTCTGGCGCATGTGGGATCCCACACTGCTCACGCTGTTACTGCTGGTCGTTTACGGCCTGGCGCTGTTTTGCGTCCTGCGTATCCTGCTCCACTACCGCACGGCCCAGGGCGCCATTGCCTGGATCATTGCCCTGCTGGCGTTTCCGTACCTGACCCTGCCGCTGTTCTTCCTGTTCGGGCGCAATCGCTTTGCCGGCTACATCAAAGCCAGGCGTTCCGGTGACGAAGCCCTGAACCAACTGCTCAGTGTATTCAGTGAAGAGGATCAACTCACACGGATTCCCGACAGCGCCGACCCCAGTCCCGAGCTGCGGGTACTGACACGCCTCGTGGGCCAGCCGTTCACCCGTGGCAACCACTGCACCCTGCTCAAAGACGGCAAGGAAACCTTCGAGGCGCTGTTCGATGCCATGGAGAATGCCCGGCACTACATCCTGCTGGAGTTCTACATCGTCCGCTCGGACAAGGTCGGCCAGCGCATCAAGTCGATCCTCAAGCGCAAGCTGGACGAGGGCGTGAAGGTCTACTTCACCTATGACGATATCGGCAGCGTGTGGCTGCCCCGCAACTACCTGAAGGAGCTGACCCAGGCCGGCGCCCGGGTGGCCGCCTTTGGCGACGGCAACGTACGTCGGCGACGCTTCCAGATCAACTTCCGCAACCACCGCAAGCTGCTGGTGTGCGACGGCACCGTGGGCTTTGTTGGCGGCATCAACCTGGGGGACGAATACCTGGGTACCCTCACCGACCATCTGGCCTGGCGCGACACCCACTGCCGCATCGAAGGTCCCGCGGTGATGGGGCTGCAGCTGGCGTTCGTGGAAGACTGGTACTGGGCCGCCAACGACCTGCCCCGGTTCAACTGGTCGCTCCAGCCTTGCCCTGGCAGTGACCAGGAGGTGCTGGTGGTTCCCACGAGTCCGGCGGACCGATTTGATACGGGCACCCTGTTCTTCCTCAACTGCATCAACAACGCCCGCCAACGCATCTGGATCACCTCACCCTACTTCGTGCCGGACCTGCAGGTAGTCAACGCGCTGCAGCTGGCCGCCCTGCGCGGGGTGGACGTGCGTATCCTGATTCCGGAAAACCCCGATCACAAACTGGTGCGCCTGGCGGCCTATTCCTACCTGGTTCAATCCTCCAAGGCGGGTATCGGCATCTATCGCTACCAGCCCGGCTTTATGCACCAGAAGGTGGTGCTGGTGGACGATCGATACGCGGCGGTGGGCACAGCCAATCTGGACAACCGATCCATGCGGCTGAACTTCGAGATCGGCGCGGTGGTCACGGACAGCGACTTTGTAGCGGATGTGCGTCAGATGCTGGAAGCCGACCTGCGCCAGTGCCGCCCGATGACGCCGGAGGACTACAGCCAACGCTCCATGGCGTTTCGTCTGGCTTGCCGGGCCGCACGACTGCTGGCGCCGGTTCTTTGAGATGTTGAAGCAAGGTTTCCTGAGCGCTTGCAGTTCTCGGGCAATGTGAGAGCATAGCGCCAAGCGCGTTGTGCCGTTACGGTGGCGCAAACGCCTGGTGCCCATGTTGGCGGGCGTCATTCCGACCGGTCGCCGCGAATTACCCGGAAGTCCTTCATGAAGCCATTCAAACCCCGTGAAACCCTGACCGAGCAGGTTGCCCAGCACATCGAGAACATGATCGCCTTTGGCCAGCTGCGATCCGGCGAGCGCATCTACGAAAGTGCCATGGCCAAGCAACTGGACGTCAGCCACGGGTCGGTCCGGGAGGGCCTCCTGCTGCTGGAGAAACGCCACCTGGTGCGCAACGTGCCGCGCCGGGGTGCGTTCGTCACGGAGCTGGATGCGTACTTCGTGCGCAGTCTGTATGAAGTGCTGGAGCTTTACCTCTGCCACACAGGGCGTAAACTGGCCCGCCAATGGCAACCCGAGGACATGGAGAAACTCGAGTCCCTCTATGCGCGCATGGACGAATGCTTTCAACGCAGTGACCTGCTGGGCTTCCTCGATCTGGGTATCGAGTACACCCAGGCATCGCTGGCCTACGCCGACAACTACTTCATCCTGGAGGCGATCAAGGATCTCTGGCCGTCGGCCAAGCGTTGCGCCTTCCTGGCTTTCCAGCACGCCAACCAGCAGGTGCTGCTCGATAACCTCGCGCACATGCGAGAATCCATCGATGCCATCAAGCAGCGGGATGAAGCGCGGCTTGAGCGTATCCTCCAGGATTATGCCGCACGCCAGTGCGAGGAAGTCATCTCCTACATCGAAAATACGCAGCCGCGGGATGATGTGGCCCGCTGATCACCGCCGCGCCAACCCCGGACTGCTGATCCTCCTGCTGCTGACCCTGGCCGGCTGCTCCAGCACCCCGTCGCCGGAGCCGTCGCCACCGGCCCGGCCCGTCACCCCAACGCCGTCCCCGCAAGAATCCAGCGGACAGCCGGAAGCGTCGTCGCCATCGACGCCATCCGACCAGACCCAGCAGAAATCCGCCCCGACACCCGCGCTGTGCGCCTGGAGTAAAACCCGGGGCGTTGCGTCGCTGCTGGCTCGGGAGGAGGACATCGGCACCTGGCAGTTCTTTCCCGGCGACGATATCGTCCACCACAAGGTGCCGGACAAGGCGGACCAGGGCAGTGAGTACCGCGCCATCCTGGAGCGGCCACTGAACGGCCCCTGCGACCAGGAACGACTGATTCTGGTGGCGCCGGTTATAGTCCGATAAACAGGCTTTCCAGCGAATAGCCGACGGTCAGGAAGCCGGCCCAGTGGTCGTCATCCGCCCAGGCGGTGGAGATCTGGACCGGCCCCAGGAAGGTGTTGACCCCGGCAAACACCCCGTAGGAGTGGATCACGTCCGACCATTGGGCATCGCCGATGTCCTGCCAGCCGTTACCGCCCTCGTAGCTGACGCCGGCAAAGAAGGGCACGATGGGACCGCCGAAGCGACGGTAGGTGTACAGGCTCAGCAGGGCCGCGTCCTGGCCGGTCACTTCGCCGCGGGCGTAAGCCGACAGCCGGTGGAAGCCGCCGAGGGACACGTAGTTCTCCACCCCCGCCTCGCCTTTGGTGACGGCGCTGGCAAACAGTTGGCCGACGACGACCTGATCGCCCCACTCGCCGGCTTTGGCCGCCAGCATGGTGGTGCGGTCGAAATTACGGTCGGCCCCGATACCGGGACGCTCGAAGCGGCCATTCAGGCCAAAGAAGCCGCCGTTACTGGGCAGGAACGGGTCGTTGAGGGTGTCGAAGGTCAGCTGCAGGGTCCAGGCGCCCTGATTGACGCGGTCACTGAAGTCGTTGGTTTCCCCAAGCTCATCCTCTACCGAGGCCACACCACGACGATAGCCGGCCCGAACCTCGCCCTCGGCTCCCAGCTCCATGCCCATGCTGAGATCGAAAGAGCTCTCCTCCAGCTCGATTTTGCCGACGCGATCCCCGCTGTCGTCAAACACCGAGTAGCTGTCGCGCTTGTACTGGCCGCCGACCAGCGCGAATCGGCGGTAGCCGTAGTCCAGCGGCTGGAACCATTCCGTTCGCACGTAGGGCTCGGTGCCCAATTGCACGCCGGTTTTCCACTCCGCACCCAGGGAGTTCAACTCGGTCATCTGGTAGGAACCGGCTACGTTGAATCGGGTCTCGTCCTGGAAATTGTCTTCATAGGACAGGCCAAAGCGCAGGTAATTGGGCCCCCAGCTTTTCTCCTGCACATCGATGACCAGAACGGCCCCTTCGCCCGGATTGTCGCCCGGCTCCAGGGAATAGCTGACTGTCTCGTAATAACCCAGGCCATAGATGCGCCGCAGGTCATCCTCCAACTGATCCACATCCAGCGGCTGGCCCGGCTCCTGACGGATCCGCGAGCGCAGGAATTCACGGGACAGCCGGGAATCGTCGTCGATGCGAATGCGGGCGATGCGCTCCGGCGTGAAGCGCGCGGTTTGACGGCGTTTTTCGTAGGCGGCCCAGGTTGGCGCATCGACACTCAGGTGGTTCAGGCTGACGGCCTTGTTGCGGGTCGCGGTAGCGCCGATCTCGATGATCTGTGTGGCGTCGTAGAAGTCCGCCGATGTCATGCCTTCCAGATCGGGACGAATCAGCACGTCGCCGTCGCCCATCCGGTCCAACTGGTCGTCCACGTTGCGACGGGTCATCAGGGTGGTGAGCTGGCCCACCACCGAAAAGGCGCCGGTCAGCTTTTCCGTATCCTGCAGGGCGTCGCTGATGTCCACGGCGATCACCACGTCCGCCCCCATGGACTGGGCCACGCTGATGGGCAGGTTGTTGGCAATGCCGCCATCGACCAGCAGTTTGCCGTCGATCTCGGTGGGTGCGTAGACGCCGGGAATGCTCATGCTGGCGCGGATGGACTGGGCCAGGGAGCCGTGACTGAGCACCACTTCCTTGCCGGTGCCCAGATCCGTGGCCACAGCCCGGAAACGCAGGGGCAGGTCATCGAAATCCCGCACCAGGGCTGCCTTACGGGTCAGTTCGTTGAGGATGAAACCGAGGTTCTGTCCGGCCACCAGCCCGCGCCCGACGGTAAACCCCCGGCTGCTCAGGCCGATGCCCGGATCGACCGGGTAGCGCCAGTCGTCGAATTTGCGCCGCACCGGCTTGTAGGCGCGCCCCGGACTGTCCTGGAAGCTGGAGACCCAATCCATCTCGATGAAGCGGTCTTCGATCTCATCCACGTCCATGCCCAGGGCGTACAGGGCCGCCACCGCAGAACCGGCGCTGGTGCCGACGACGATATCGACGGGCACATGCATTTCCTCCAGTGCCCTCAGCACGCCTACGTGGGCCATTCCCTTGGCGCCACCACCGCTGAGAACCAGAGCCACGACCGGCCGCTCCTCACCAGGCGCGTCGTCCGACAGCGCCTGGGCGCCTACGGAAAAGGCGCAGGCAGACAACAGCAAGGCAGTGATGATTCTCGACACGCGGGGAGCTCCCTACCCGGGCTTGAACAGTGGATCCGATCGGTGGCGTCCTGACCGGCAAACGTCTCATCCGGGACGCTGCCGGTTCAGATGCGGCGGGTATTATTGGCGATCCTTCTCGTCATCGGCCAGTGACAAATGGGAAATGTCGGGCACGACCGGCGGTATCTCCTCCCGTTGCTCCACCAGGGTGGAACCGGCCGGGGCGATCGTCCAGTCGTCCAGGTGCTCGAACATCGGCGCTTCCACTTCGCGGGTTTCGCTCAGACGATCGTGGGCCGGTGCGACCTGCAGGCTGGAATGGGCCAGGATGCTGTCCACTTTCTCGCCGGCCACATTAGGGCGGTCGCCGGGTTCCACCTTGACGCCGCCGCCCGTGTCATCGGCCGTCGCCGTCGGCGTGGGCGGCGGTTCGGAGGGTGCGGGAGTGGGCTTGGCGGGCGCCGGGGCCGGCCGGGATGACGCCTCTGGCGTCGGCCGGGCAGACCGGGGTGCTGGCTCAGGCGCTTCGCCTGTCGCACTCATCGGCTCCGCATAGGCCACCATGCCATGCTTGTGCAGGACCGCCACGTATTTCTCGGCCTGTTCCTGATCCAGCTTGTTGCGAATCACCACCCGCTTGCCGCTGAACATGCGCTCGACCTGTTCCACCGAGGCCTTGAACAGGGCCCGGGCGTTGGCGCGAGCCGACTGCTGATCCGTACCGGGCGTGCACTCGCCCTGGAATACCAACTGATACATGACTGCTCCTCCACTGAAATACATCGCCGCGGAAACGCCCCGCCCCGTGGTTTTCTACCATCCTAGCGCATCCGGCAGAACCGCCAAAGCTGCACCGGCCTGCGGGCGAAAAGTCGTTCCCCTGCCTTCCGGATTCACGTAGCATTTGCCTCATTTTGGGGCATTGAGCCGTATCTTGCCGGGGAGTACCGCATGCTTCTGCTACTGATCAAAGTTGTCGTCACGCTGGTCACCGTCCTGGCGCTGGCCTGGCTCGCCGAGCGGGTGAGTACCCGGGTGGCCGGCGTTCTGGCCGGCTTCCCGCTGGGGACCGGCGTCGCACTGTTCTTCCTCGGGTTTGAGCAGGGGCCGGCCTACGCGGCGGACGCGGCACGAGGCACCCTGCTCGGCTTTATCGGTGCCCAGGCCCTGGCGCTGGCCTTCGCCGCCAGCGCCAGTCAGCACCGACTGAACACTTTGGCACTGTCGCTGCTGGCGTTCCTGGCGGTCGCCCTGCCACTGTCGCTGCTGGATCTGCCCCTGTGGGCGGCCCTGCCGATCAGCGTTCTCTCGACCATCGTCGCCCACCGGCTCATGCGCCACCTGGCGGACACCGCGATCACGCTGCGCCGGCCACCGGGCTGGGGCGTGCATATCCTGCGCGGCATCATATCCGGGTTGATTGTCGTGGGCGTGACATCGGCGGCGTACTGGGGCAGCACCACGCTGAGTGGCGTTCTTGCGGCCTTCCCCATTACCTTCTTCCCGCTGCTGGCGATTGTCTTCTGGCAGCATGGCCCGGCCCCGGCGCAGACGCTGGTCAAACACTACCCGGCGGGTATGGGCTCGCTGATTACCCACACCGTGGCCGTGGCTCTGCTGTACCCGCATCTGGGGATTGTCGTCGGCACACTGTGCGCCCTGGCGCTGGCCACCGTCTGGTCGGCCGGCTGGCTGGCGTGGCAAAAACGCCAGTCCTGACGGACTCTGACGTGACGTTGCCATTGCAAACAATTGAAAAAATAGCGCGCCAGGACTAAGCAAACCCGCATCGGTTTGCCATAATGCACCGTAACATCGCTTAACATTCCGTTACATTGCAGGCAGGGATCAGTGATGGCCACGCGCACCAACACCCACATGACGGCTCTTTCGAGGCTGCTGGCAGGAACAGGATTTCTGGCGGCCATGGCCCTGAGCGCCTCTGCACGTGCCGAAAACATCGACCTCCTGTTGAGCAGCCTGTTCCAGACCGACGGCCCCACCTACATCGGCGCCACCAGCGTCAACCGGTACGACATTCCCGACAGCGCCAACTACGCCAAGAAATACCTGATCGTTGACTTCCGCTTCCAGCAGCAACCGCCGGACAGCAGCCTGCAGGCGAGCATCCACACCATCTGCATGGCCATGATCCGCGACCATGACCTGATGCAGCGCCTGACACACCAGGGTTACGACATGGTGTCCGTGGCGTTCGACCGCCGGTCCCAATACGACTGCCTCTGATCCGCCCACCCGGGCCTAGGACGTCTGCGGGTCATCCGCCAGCAAATCCGGGAAGGCCTCTAGCCGATCGTGGACGCTGTCCAGATCGAACGCGTCGACGTCGGCCAACAAGTCACGGCCGTATTCCACAATGTCCAGCGCGCCGTAGCGTTTGCCCCACTCGATGACCTGCTGGGCAAAGGTGGCCAACTGCTCCGGATCGCCACTGCCGCGCATGCCTTCCCAGTCGGAGGCGAACTGCGCCTGCAGGTCCCGGGACAGCCGACGACGCTGGTAGGGGTTGGTGACCGGGCGCAACACCACTTCTTCCCGATCGGCGCCGGCCTCCGCGTCGCCATCGACCGCCTCAAAGTCATGATCCAGGAAGCGGGCCAGCTCCTGCATCAACACGTAACGACTCACCGGCTTCTGCAGGAAACCGTCGAACCCCGCATCCTCGATGCGGCTGGCATCGCCGGGCATGACGGACGCGGTCAGCGCAATCACCGGAATGTGGGCCAATGCCTCGTCTTCGTGCATGGTGCGGCGGCAGGTGAAGCCGTCCATCACCGGCATGCGGATATCCATCAGTACGGCGCCGGGCTGGCATTCCCGGGCCACACTCAGGGCCTGGCCGCCATCTTCGGCTTCGATCACCTTGAGGCCGGCCGGCTCCAGCATGTCGCGCACCAGTTGCCGGTTGATGCGGTTGTCGTCGACCACCAGGACCAAGTCGTCCCTGAAGACAAAGCCGGGATTGTCCTCGGATTGCGACTCCGGACCGGTGGTCGACGTCTCCACATCGTGCAGCACCACGCGGAAGCAGGAGCCTTCGTCCGGAACGCTGTGGACGCTCAATTCACCGCCCATCATGCGCACCAGCTTGCGGCTGATCGCCAGACCCAGACCGGTACCACCGTATTGGCGGTTGCTCTGGCCTTCCTGCTGTTCAAAGGCGTCGAATATCCGGGCCTGCTGGTCGTCGGGAATGCCGATACCGGTGTCGCGTACTTCAATGACCAACTGGCAGTCTTCGCCGGCATCGTCGCTGTGGCAGCGCTCGGTGTGGGCGGTCAGGGTGATTTCGCCCTCGTGGGTGAACTTGATGGCGTTGCCCACCAGGTTGAACAACACCTGGCGCAGACGGGTCTCGTCCAGCACCATCGCCCGGGGCATGTCCTCCGACAGGGAAACGGTCAGCGTGAGGCCGCGGGCCTTGGCGCGCATTTCAAAGATCCGGCGCACGTCTTCCAGTAGCCGCTTCAGGTCCAGCGCGCCAAACTCCAGGCGCATCTTGCCCGCCTCGATGCGGGACAGGTCGAGGATGTCGTTGATCAGGGTCAGCAGACTGCGACTGCCGGCCTTGATGGACTCGATATAGCCCCGCTGACGGGTGTCGGTCACGCTGCCTTCCAGCAATTCGCTGTAGCCCATGACCGCGTTCATCGGCGTGCGGATTTCATGGGACATGTTGGCCAGGAACTCACTCTTGGCCCGGTTGGCCGACTCCGCTTCCCGAGCCAGCTTCTCCGCCTCCAGCTTGGCGGCCCGCAGCTCATCCTCGCTGCGGCGCAGGGCGTCCTCGGAGCGGATCCGCTCGTCCACTTCCCGCGACAGTTTGCGGTTCCAGTACAGGAAGATCAGCACCACCACCACGGCAATGAGGACCACCCGGCGCACCACGGTGTAATCGATGTCCTGCTCGATATCCAGGTGGATCCAGCGGTTGTAGATCTTGTCGTATTCGTCCTTCTCGATGGCGCCCAGGCCCTTGTTGAGGATGCGCAGCAGCTCCGGCTCATCGCGTCTCACTGCCAGGCGCAGTTCGTACTGGTAGGGCGTAATGCTGGTGATGCGCAGGTTGGACAGGCCCAGGTGCGCGACGGTGTAACTGACCCCGGGTATGTGGGTGATCATCACATCCAGATCGCCGTTGGACAGGGCCAACAGCCCTTCTTCCAGGTTATCCACCGGATACAGGTTGAGCTCGGGATGGTTGATCAGCAGGTATTCATGGCTGGCCTGCTGGCGTACCACGCCCACTCGCTCGTCACGCAGTTCCCGCAGGTCGCCGATAAACCGGCCGTCGTCCCGGATGACCATGGCGATGGGCAGGCTCAGGTAGGCCCGGGTAAACAGGAACAGTTTCTCGCGACGGGGCGTGCGCGGCAGAGCCGGCAGGATGTCGATGTCGCCGTTCTGCAGCATGCTCTCCGCCTTCGACCAGTCGTCGATCTGGCGGGTGGCGAAACGGGTATCGAGGCTGTCGCCCAGCTTGCCAACCAGGTCCGGTACCAGGCCCGTGGCGCGGTCGTCCTCGGTAAACTCGAACGGCGGCCAGTCCTTGCGGAAGGCGACGCGCAGGTCCGGGTGCCGTTTGAGCCATGCCTGCTCGTCCGGGGTGATGGTCACTTCATTCTGGTTGTCCACACCGGGCAACTCGAAGGACATCCACTTGCCCTGGATTGCCCGGCTCTCACTGCCGGTTATCGCTTCCACGCCGGCGTTCAGCACCCGCTGCAGCCGGGCGTTGTCGCCGGCAACAGCGAAGGCTACTTCGGCCGGCTGGCTGTTGAGAACGGTGACCAGGGAAATCTGGTCGATCAGGCCGGCGCGCAGATAGTCGGATATCACCGGCATGGGGGCAAAGAACGCGTCGGCGCGTCCATTGATGATGCTGTTCACCGCCTCACTGACCGACCGCACCGGAATCGGCCGGAACGACTGGATCGAATCCAGCAGCGTGTACTGGTGGCTGTCGCCGGCGATCAGCGCGACCCGCTTGCGCTCCAGATCGGACAGTCGCTGGACGGACGCGTCCTGGGCATTGGCAAACAGACCGTAGTTGAGGGTCATGACGCTTTCCGTGAAGCGCAGATCGGGGGTGCTGACCGCCGGCTGCACGGTGGTCACCAGGGCATCCAGCTCACCATTGCGCAGCCGGGATTCCAGGGTCATGGACGCGCCCGGCACCAACTCGACCTTCACGCCCAGCTTGTTGCCCACCAGTCGGGCAAAGGCGGGATAGGTGCCCACCATGTCACCATCGGTCGCCAGGTAGGCCAGCGGCTTGCGCTGACCGGCAATACCGATGCGCAACGTGTCCTGTTTTCCCAGCCAGGCCAGATCCTCGGCCCCGAGTACCGGTTGCGGCGAATCCATAAGCGGGTCGGCCTGGGCAAACGCCCCCAGCAACTGGCACAGTACAATCAGGAGAGCGGGCGCCAGGGTGCGCATCACTTGGATATCCTCGGGTGTTTGACTAGATTTAAACGGGAAGCCTGAACGTGGGCACGACGGCCACCGACGCAGAGGACTTTAGCATCATGGACACGAGTCAGCACACTCTGGAGACGCTGTTCGAGCAACTTGGCCTGCCGGCCGATCCGGGCAGTATCGAGGCTTTTATTGCCAAGCATGCTCCGCTCCCCCGGGAAACGGCTCTGGCCGATGCGCCATTCTGGAACTCCGCGCAATCGTCCTTCCTGCATGAAGGCATCGACGACGATTCCGACTGGGCGGAGGTTATCGACGAGCTGGACGCCCTCCTGCGCCATTGAACGGCGGGCAGATGCCGCGCCGGTTCAGGCCCGGGTGACCTGATTGCGCCCGGCATCCTTCGCCCGATAGAGCGCCTTGTCGGCCATATCGAACAATTCCTCGGGGGTTTCGGCCTGCTCGAAGGCCACCAGGCCGGCCGAAATGGTAATGCCGACCGGCTCGTCCTGGAAGTGGAAGGGCAGATCGGCAATGTGCTCGCGCAGGTCGTCAATCACCGTGTACGCTTTGTCCACCGGGGTTTCCGGCAACAGCAGGACAAACTCCTCCCCGCCGTAGCGCGCCACGAAATCCGTTGTGCGGACACGATCGCACAGGACCTTGGCGACCAGCTGAATCACACGATCGCCGGCCTTGTGGCCAAATGAATCGTTAACGGTCTTGAAATGGTCGATGTCGAGAATCGCCAGCGACGCCGGATGCCGATAACGCTGCCAGCGCTCGAACTCGAACTGCAGCCGTTGCTGCCAGGCTTCCCGATTGGGTAGCTGGGTGAGCATGTCGGTCAGGGCCCGGGAGCGTTCCGCGCGCAACTGCTCCTGAACCTGCTCCGAATACGCTTCCATACCGGCCAGTTTTTCCTGCATGGCGGCCAGTTCATTCTCGAGAGCTTTCTCCCGGCGGCACTCGTCTTCGCGGTATGCCTGGAACGATGATGACAGGGACTGGATGTTGCGGCTCACCGAGGCTTTGAGGTCGTCCAGACTGGTGGACGTCTCTACCGCCTGCCCCATATCCTCCAGCCGGCTGCTCACCGCCTGGTTCAGGCGATCGGACGCGTCACGCTGATCCTGCCGCGCCTCCGCCTGCGCCTGGCAGTTGGCCTTGAGTGCAGCGAGGCGATCATCCAGGCGCCGCAGGAAGGCTTCGAATTCGTTGCGGCTGCGGCTTACTGCCGCAATGACCAGATCAACGATCTCGTTGAGAGCATCCCGCAGCTCCGGCCACTCCATGCTCTGGTCGAGAAGCTGCTTGAGGTGCTGCGCACGGGCGTGAGCCGACGGTTCCAGGGCGACCTGCCGTAATACGTGCTCCAACAGTTCGCCCACCCGGCGGGCAATGTTCACCCGTGGATCGTCAGCGGGATCTTCACTGAGTGAGACCAGTGCGTTTTCGATGGGCCTCCCCGCCGGGCCCGGCATCGCGTCATGACGCTGGCGCGAGAAAAAGCGCCGCCAACCCCGATCCTCAGGCTGATCCAGCGTCTCGCGGTGGGATTCCAACAGGGTCGCCAGCTCCGTCAGCCAGGAGGCCATGCTTTCACTGTCCGGGCCCAGGTCGGCAATGCGTTTTTCCAGGGATCGAAACTGCTTACGGACGGCGCTCTCAGTCTGCTCCACCTGATCGAGAATGCGTTCAAGCGCCTGGTGCAGGTCCCGCTCGGAACGCGATCGCTTCTCGTCAAGCCGCTCCAGGGCCTGATCGAGCCGCGTCTGCACCTGACGCAGGATGCCCAGATCACAGGTCTCCCGGCGCAAGACATCCCGCAACTCGCCCAGCAGCTTGTCGATGGCGGCGTCCTGCCCCGAGGCGAACAGACTGGTGCGCACCAGCAGGCGCTGTAGCGTGTATCGTTCTTCTTGCCAGTCCTTTTGGCCGGCCTCTTTTATGCTCATGATGACAGCCTTGCGATCGCGGCAGGTAACGAGTGCCGTTATTTGGGACGCTTGCCGCGGGCATCCCATACCCGAGTCCAGCCCGCGCGCCCTCAGGGGATCTCGGTTCAGCTCCGTGGGCCGGAGCGTATCAACGCCCCCTTAAAAAGTATTCATGTCCATATAGGGTAGACGTCCCTCACCCCGGCATCTACTCGATCAGGGATCGGATTTTATTCAGGATTCCGCCTCTTCACCACGACCGCGGCGACGCGCCCGTGGGTGACTCCGGTCGTAGACCCGCGCCAGGTGCTGGTAATCCAGGTGGGTGTAGACCTGGGTGGTGGCAATGTCGGCATGCCCCAGCAGCTCCTGCACCGCCCGCAGGTCGCCGCTCGACTCCAGCAGGTGGCTGGCGAACGAGTGCCGCAGCAGGTGCGGATGCAAACGCTGATCCGCACCTTTGTGCATGCCCCAGCGGCTGAGCCGGGACTGCACGCTGCGGGCGCTGAGCCGACGGCCCTGGCGACTCAGGAACACCGCGGTCTCGCCCTCCGGGGCCAGGGCACCCCGCACATCCAGCCAGCGATCCATGGCCTGCCAGGCCTGCCGACCGACCGGCAGGATCCGGGTCTTGTTGCCCTTACCCAACACCCGCACTTCGCCGGCGCGCCGGTCCAGGCCGTCCAGATCCAGGCCGACCAGTTCCGCCAGTCGCAGGCCGGACGAGTAGATCAGTTCGAATATGGCCAGATCGCGGATCTCCAGGGGGTCGTCTGCATCGGCATTCAACAGGTGATTCACCTGATCCACGTCCGCTACTTTGGGGAGCTTGCGACCCGCTTTCGGCGCCCGCACGTCCAGCGCCGGGTTGTCCGTGACTTCCCGTTCGCGCAGGAGAAATTCATAGAAACGACGGATGGCCGAGAGGTGACGGGCGATGCTACGGCCACCCAGCCCTTCCCGGCTGAGTTCGGCGACGTGGCGTCTCAGACCGTGGATATCGAGACCGGACCAGCGCACCTCGCCCCAGGCGGCCAGGTTGACCGCCAGACGCCGGATATCACGCTGGTAATTGTGGCAGGTGTGAACGGACTGTCGCCGCTCGGCGCGCAGATGCTCGATAAACCGTGACAGCGGCTCGTCAAGCGAATCTGGCAGGTCGTTGGTCATCGTTAGCGGGTTCCCACCACCTTGTCGGTATCGGTGATGGTTTGCTGCTGGCTGTGTCGAGCCATCAGCGGGGGCAACAGGCGGCTCAGGGTGTCGCTGATGTAGGTCAGGAACAGCGAGCCCATGCTTTCATCAAAGTAGCCCACCTGCTGGCTGCCAATGGCGAACAGACCCAACAGGTCACCGTGGCGCAGCGGCACCAGGGCCACCGACGCAATCGGGTTGTCCCGCTGCGGGAACAGGAACGCACGCTGCTCCAGACGGAACTGGCCGCAGACCGCGCGCTGGCCTTCCAGAAGCGCTCCCAGCTGGCTTTGGGCGGCCTCTCGGGTGACCCGGATCAGGGCGCCTTCCGGCTCGGCGTCGGTGCCGGCATCGTCGAACAGGATCAGTGAGGCGGCATCCAGGCCGAAGTCGCCGCGGATGCTGTCGTCGATCACCGACGCCATCTCGATGAGCGAGCGGGCTTCGATGACCTGGGTCAGCAGGCGCTTACTTTTCTCGAACAACCGGTCGTTGTGACGGGCGATCTCGATCAGTTCCCCCAGTTCGTTGCGCAGCATGTCGCGCTGCTCACGGAACAGGTGGACCTGACGTTCCACCAGGGATATGGCCCGACCACTGTCGTGCGGAAGCGTCAGACTGCGCAGTAACTCGTCCTGGTGGACGAAAAAATCGGGGTGGGCCTTCAGGTACGCCACGACGTCCTGCTCGGTCACTGGTGGGGCCGTTTTCGTCGCCGCCTGATCTGTCATCCCGGAAACCTCCTGTCACGACCGCCTCTTCAGGGGCGGTTCTTTTTCTCGACACCCATGAGCGGGCGTCGGCGCTAGCCTTTCTTGTGCCGTTTACGCCCGGACGAGCGGCCTGAGCGCCCACGACGGGGCGCATCGGTGGCCACCCGCACCTGGCCGTCATAGACCCGGGCGGTCGGCCCGTCCATCATAACAGGGGCCCCTTCGCCCTGCCATTCAAGGGACAACGGCCCGCCGCGCAACACCATGCGCACGTTTTCATCCAGCAGGCCCCGAATGCGGCCGGCGACCATGGCGGCGCAGGCACCGCTACCGCAGGCCAGGGTTTCACCGGAGCCGCGTTCGAACACCCGCAGCTTGGCGTTCTGCCGGTCGATCACCTGCAGGAATCCGATGTTGGCCTTCTTGGGGAACGCCGGGTGGGATTCCAGCAGCGGTCCCAGACGCTCTACCGGCGCGGTGTCCACGTTATCCACCAGCAGCACCGCGTGGGGGTTGCCCATGGAAACCACACTCAGTTCCAGCGTTTCGCCGTCCACGTCAAGGCGATAGGTGTCCGCCCGCTCGGCTGCCTCAAACGGCACCTTGGCCGGCTCCAGTTCCGGCACGCCCATGTTGACCAGCACCCAGCCGTCCTTGCCGGCCTTGAGCTCGATCACACCGCCGGCGGTCTGGACGCGGATGACCTTTTTGTTGGTCAGACGCTGATCGCGGACGAAGCGTGCAAAACAGCGGGCGCCGTTGCCGCACTGCTCCACTTCGGAGCCGTCGGCGTTGAAGATCCGGTAGCGGAAGTCCACGTCCGGCATGCCGGGCGGCTCCACCACCAGCAACTGGTCGAAGCCGATGCCGAAATGCCGGTCCGCCAGCTGGCTGATGACATCCGGGCGCAGGCGGAACGGCTGACTGATGGCATCCACCACCATGAAGTCGTTGCCCAGTCCGTGCATCTTGGTAAACGGCAGGCTGGCGCCGCTGCTGCGGCGTCGGTTATCGCTCATCGCCCTACTCCGGCAGACAGGCTTCGAGTCGCATTTGATCCTCCAGGGTCTCGCGCTGGCGAATCACGTGCACCCGGTCGCCATCGACCATCAACTCCGGCGGCCGGTTACGGGAATTGTAGTTGGAACTCATCACGAAACCGTAGGCGCCCGCCGAACGCACCGCCAGCAGGTCGCCTGCAGCCAGGGCCAGACGACGCTCCTTGCCCAGGAAATCGCCGGTTTCGCAGACCGGACCAACCAGATCCCAGGCCTTTTCCTCGACGTCCTCGCGCGGCGTGACCGGCACAATCGCCTGCCAGGCACTGTACAGCGCCGGCCGGATCAGGTCGTTCATGGCCGCATCGATGATGGCGAAGTTGCGGTGACCGGTACACTTGAGGAATTCGACCCGGGTCAGCAGGATGCCGGCATTGGCGGCGATCGAGCGCCCCGGTTCCAGGACGATTTCCAGCGTCCGGTCGCCCAGGCGCTTCTGGACTTCGGCCATGTACTCGCTGGGAGACGGCGGGGTTTCCTGATCGTAGGTGACGCCCAGACCGCCGCCCATATCCAGGTGGCGAATGTGGATGCCGTCTTCGGCCAGCTGGTCGATCAGCGCCAGCACCCGATCCAGGGCATCCATGAACGGCGCGACGGTGGTCAGCTGGGAACCGATGTGGCAGTCGACGCCCACCACATCCAGGTTCGACATGGCCGCAGCCTTGGCATAGATGCGGCGCGCCTCGGCGATATCGATGCCGAACTTGTTCTCTTTCAGGCCGGTGGAAATGTACGGATGGGTACCGGCATCCACGTCCGGATTCACCCGCAGCGAGACCGGGGCCTGCTTGCCCAGCTCACGGGCGACGTCGTTGAGACGGTCCAGCTCGGTCTCGGACTCGACGTTAAAGCAGCGCACGCCCACGTCCAGCGCCCGGCGCATTTCCGACGGCTGTTTGCCCACGCCGGAGAACACCACTTTATCCGGCTGGCCACCGGCCCGCAGGACCCGTTCCAGCTCGCCCACCGAAACAATATCGAAACCGGCACCCAGCCGCGCCAACACGTTCAGGACCGCCAGGTTGCTGTTGGCCTTGACCGCGTAACAGATCAGGTGATCTCGGCCGGCCAGGGATTCGTCATAGGCGCGAAAATGCCGCTCCAGCGTTGCGCGGGAATAGACGTAGGCCGGCGTGCCGAACTGTTCGGCGATCCGGGAGACAGGTACGTCCTCCGCGAAGAGGGTCCCGTCACGGTAATTGAAGTAATCCATGTCGTGTCCTGTAGAGAATGTCGGGAGACCGTTACACCGCCGGCAAGCCGGTTATTGCGCGTCCTTGTCGTCTTTCGACGGGGCCGGCGAGGCCGTCGTGTCCGCCGGTGCAGCCTGGGGATCCTGCGGCAGGTAGAGCGGGCCCTTCTGACCGCAACCGGACAAGAGCAGGATAAGGCTGGTGATGGCCAACAGACGCCTGGGCATGGTGTGATCGCTCCGCTTTAACTGATCGCGCCAGTATACCCACTGGGCTGCAGTGGTGCGAGGATCGTTGGCGCCCGGATCCCTGATGCTCAGATGCTTCCCTGCAGCCCGCGGTTCAGCTCCCGCTCCAGGGCAATCCGGTAAGACAGGTACTGGCTGGTTTGCAGATCCTGCTGATAGGCCTGGGGATCCAGGTCATGGGGCAGGTTGAGATCGGTGATATACACCGGATAGGTCTCGCCGGACTGCCGACGCGACCGAACGTAATGCGCCACGGCCGGGATCAGCTGGTCGCCGTACTCCAGCACGCTGAACTCCTCAGCGCCGCAGAACAGATCGAAACGAACCGGGCTGTCGCCTTCCTGCTGCCCCACCGCCTGCAGCTCGAAGCCCTCCATCGGCAGGTCGTCGGTAACGCCCGGACGGCGCTCGATGACCCACTGGGCGCGCCGCTGGACCAGTTCGGCGCAGGTGACATCCAACTCGCCACCGGCATCAACCAGCGTCCGGCGCAGCTGACGCCGCTCGGCAATGTTCATCAGAAAACGCAGGACGGGCGCCAGCAGGTGACGTCGGCCGGTAAAGCCCTGTTCCCAATAGCTCAGCGAGCCGTGCTCGTCGACGACCCAGACCCGGGCCCGCCGGTCGCGCACCTGGTAGAACAGCTGGATGTTGTCCGGCTGACTGGCCTTACACACCAGATCCAGCGCCGGATCTTCCTCGATCGCATGGCGGTCGAGAACCACGGGCATATACATCGGCTGCGGTTTCTGCAGGTGCTCGAACAACGCCGCACGCGATTCCAGGGCGACGAAGCCAGGCTCACCATCGTGGAACTGCAGCACGAAGTAGCGCCGCTCGATTTCAATCACATAGCGCAGCGGGTGCGGGCCACGCTGGCCGGTAAAAAAGCTTTGCTGGACGTCCTGAAACAGGGTCTGCAGACGCCGTTCAATGGAGCTGGCGTGACCGGCATCATGACAACGTACGGTGATGACCGGCGGTTCGGCCGGCGCCACCACCCGGGCCGCCAGGATGTTCTTCAGGCACTGGATCAGCGTATCGCCCACTTCATAACGGTGAACGCTCACCTCGTGCCAGCTGTTGAGCATGACCTGATCCAGGGTTTGCACCAGGTTCTCGCGACCGCCACTGAATCCCAGCGAATCGTGGCGGCCACTCAGTTTGTGCAGCCCCTTCTCGGTCAGCGTGGCCTGCGGATCCACCGCCACATTGACGAACAGCAGGATGCGTAACGGACGACTGTCCTCCAGCAGAGCCTCCCTTGAGGCTGCCACTTCCGGCACCGGCAGGTCGGTTTGCAGGTCCTCGATCATGCCTCGCAGGCCGCCCAGGCTCAGGTGACTGGACCCGCCGCGCAGGTTCAGTCGGGTCGTCCGGGTCAGCAGGCCGTTGCAGTGGCACCACACCAGCATGTCCACCAGGCTGCCGGAACGGCGGATGACCGGCTGCCAGAAGGCATCGGCAGGATTCTCGAGATCCCGGTACAACAGCCAGCCGCCGACGCCCTCCGCATTGCCGTTCTGGGTCGACTGATGGTGGAACGACAGGTTTTCTTCCGCCAGGCTGGGGGCCAGGTTGGGATTGATCATTTCCACCTTGCCGGCCTTGCGCTGGAACGCCGCATAAAGTTTTCGCCCCAGCAGCCCCATATCCCGGGGCCGGATCGCCGCGCTAATGGCATGGGTGCGCGCCAGACGCGACAGGAACCGATAGCTGTGGGTCAGCTCCGCGACAATCTGGCGCCGCAGCACCTGCACGTCACCGGCTCGCCAGCGGTGCCGGTCGTCGAGCCGGCGCACCTGCCTGGCATCCCAACCCCAGTCGGCCACCATCTCCTGCAACAGCGCGGACTGCCAGCGGCGATCCACCCGCTCCAGCCGGGTCAGCGGTACGCCGGTTTTCAGGTACAGGCTCTGGCGGACCAGCTCCAGCCGGTCCGGGGCCTGCATCCGCGTCAGCCAATCCGCCAGCCGCTCATAGAGCATGACGTAGGGATCGAGCCGATCCGCGTCGGTGTAGCCGGCATACACCCGGGCCTTGAACGCCAGACACAGCGCGCCTGCCGCGCGATCGCGGGCATAGCATTCGATCAGCAGCAGTTTGAGCAATGACTTCCAGGGGGAATCGATGCCCTTGTACAACTGCCAGACCCCGGCGCCGAGGAACTCCGCCTCGGGGATCGCCGGCACGGGCCCGAAATCAAGATACTGGTCCGCCCGGATGAAACGGCATTCGATCAACTGATGCACGAGGGCGTCATAATCGGCCTCTTCCGACGCCGGAATCAGCCACCACAAGGGGAAGCAGCCGGCCAGGTGGATCCCGGTCCGGTAAAATTCGTCCAGTAACAGGAAGTGCTGGGCACTGCCGCAGTTCTCGCCGTTGACCTCGACCCGCTGGCGCCCTTCCCGGAACTCGCCGGCCGCAAAGACGAACACATGCAGTTCCAGGCCCAGGGAATCGGCCCAACGGGACACCGCCTCCGCCTTGGCCTCCAGGCGCCGGATACCCGCCTCACCCAGATCCGGCCGGTGGCACAGCCACACGTCCAGGTCGCTGGCCACCGAATGGCCCAGCGTGCCCGGGCTGCCCATAACGTACAGGCCCTGGATGTCCGGCCGGCGCCGACCGGTGGAGCGCATGCGGAAGGTTCGGGCCAGGCGCTGTGCCGCTGCCAGTTCCTCGTCGTCCGGCTGGTAATGGGAGACGCCGTAGGGGCAGGCATGATCGAGGTAGCCGGGCAGCGAGGGATGATTCAGGTGGAAAATCAGCGGCAGCAAGTCAAGCACCACCTGCTGGCGTGTGGCCAGGGCCTCCCGGGCCCGCTGCCGGCGGACGCGGTTTACACCGAGGAATCGGTCGCAGAGCCGGCGCAGGGTCTTGCGGTCGATCCCGTCGGCAAAATCGAGCTGGATGGCATTGGCTGGTGTCACGCGCGTCAGGTATCCGGATTGTCAGGGCCGCACGTTCATTCTGTGGAACGTGTCTCAAACCGCCATTATCGATATGATGTGTGTCGGCTTTCAAACCACAATAACAAAACCCGTATCGGGTTGAACGTGACTCTTTCGAGTAACCGGACACGACCGTGAAGGAATTCCTCATCAGCCGCCATCGTCGCGACAGCGCTCCCGGCGCCGAACGACGCACGCTGGTCCGCGTCGACGACAACGGCATCATTACCTTTGCCGATGCCCAGGCCGATGCGGTGCTAGGCTATGATCCCCAGGAACTGGCCGGGCGCAAGCTGGCCAGCCTGGCGGCAACGCGTCAGGACGATCCGCTCGCCCCGGCTCACCATGAGCAGCTCGAGCGCGGCGATCCGATCCTTCTCACCCTGCGTCACCGAGAGGGCTTTTTCTTCACCGCCCGCTTTTCCATCCGGGTGGACGTCGCCGACGTGGACCAGCCGGCCACCGCCGCCATCACACCGCGCGGCCAGGAGCCCCTGGACCCACGACTGTTGCAGATGACCGAAGCCTCCGGCCAGCTGGGCCTCTGGCAACTGGATACCCGCAGCAACCGCATGACCTGGTCCGACGGTCTCTACCGATTGTTCGACCTGCGCCCGGGCAGTGATATTTCGCCCGAGCACGCCCTGTTCTATTTCCAGGAGCATCAACAGCGGGTGCGCGCCCTGTTCCGGCGCTGTGTGCGCTCAGGCGCCTCATTCACCCGCGACCTGCACATCCTGACCGACAAACAACGGTTACGCCCGGTACGCCTCAGCGGGCGGGCGCTCAAGACCGGCGACAAGATCACCGCCGTCGCCGGCACCCTCGTCGATCTGTCGGAACGCCTCAATCAGCGGGAAGCCCGTCGCGAAGTGGAGCAACTGCTGCAGGGCCTATTGGCCGCCAGCGACGACCTGATCCTGGCGGTCGATCCCAATCTCCACGTGCTGGCGCTCAACCAACCCATGGCCAGCCAGTTCGAGAGCACTTTTGGCCGGCGCCCCCGGATTGGCGACAACCTGTGCCAACTGCTGCAGGACTACCCCAACGAGCGACGCCTGAACCAGCGCCTGTGGGAAAAGGCGCTGGAGCGGGACCATTTCACCGTGGAGATGCCGCTGGCCCAGCAGGAACAGGAGCTGCCGGTCTACGAATTTCGCTTCCAGCGACTGCGGGACGCCCAGGGGCACACGCTGGGTGCGGTCCACGTGGGGCGCGACATCAGTTACCGTCTGCGCACCCGGGACAACCTCAACTACCTGAGCCAGCACGATCCCATGACCGGGCTGCTCAACCGTCGTGAACTGTTGCGCCGCCTGCAACGGGCCATCGACCAGACCACTGGTGACAGCCCGGGCCACGCGCTGTTGTTCCTGGACCTGGATCACGTCACCCGCTTCAACGATGCCGCCGGCGCCGGGGCCTGCGACCGGTACCTGCGCGAGCTGGCCGGTATGCTCGGCACCCGCATCCGCCATCGGGATGCGCTGGCCCGGGTCTCGGCCGACAAGTTTGCGCTGATCCTGGACCGCTGCGCCGAACCGGAAGCGCGCAAAGTGGCCCGTAATCTCTGCGATCACATCGGCGAGTTCGTCTTCGAGTGGCAGGGCCAGCCCCTGCAAACCACCGCCAGCGGCGGCCTGGTGCCGTTCGCCCGCGGCCAGGCGCCGACCCGCGCCGAAGAACTGCTGACCCTGGCGGCGGATTTGTGCCAGACCGCCAAGAATGCCGGGCGCAACCGCATCCACGTGCACCGCGACCACGGCGCCAACATGCTGGAAAGCGAGGCCCAGAAGCTGCTGGCACGGCTGCAGGCGTGCGTCCGCGAAGACCGGATCGCGCTGATGTACCAGTCACTGCGACCGGTCACCAGCGCCACCTGGGGTGAGCATGTGGAGATACTCGCCCGGCTGGAATACGGCGACGGCGACCAGGGATTCTGGCTGCCCAACGATTTCCTGCCGGTGGCGGAACGCTTCGACCTGGCCAGGGACATCGACCGCCGGGTAATCCGCAAGACCCTGTCCTGGCTACGCCAGCATGCCCTGCTGGAACCGCGTTTGAAGTTGTGCAGCTTCAACCTGTCACTGGCCAGCGTACTGGATGAGGAGTTCCCGGCCTTCATCGCCGAACAGGTGCGAACGTCCAATTTCCCGGCCGAGCGCTTCTGTTTCGAGATTCGGGAGAGCGACGCCACCGGCTATCCGGACGAGGCGTCCGTGTTCTGCGACGCGATCCATGACGTGGGTTGCCGGGTGGCCCTGGACGGCGCCGGGGCGTCGGTGGAGAGTTACGCGCTGGCCGCGCGCCTGCCGGTGGACGTGATCAAGCTCGACCGCAGCCTGATGAAAGATCTGGGCGACGACCCGGTCCAGCAGGTGATGGTGGAAGCGCTGCACCGGATTGCGGAAACCGCGGGCAAGATCACCGTCGCCACCTTCATCGAGAGCGACGAGACCCTGCGCCAGGTGCGCAGGCTCGGCATTCACTTCGGGCAGGGTTTCCGAATCACGGCGCCGTGCCCGATTCAGGATCTGGCCCCGGCCGCCGTCGATCTCAGCGTGGGGCGAATCGGGACGACCTGATTCAGGCCGTCCCTCGAACACGTCGTTACTCAGCCATGGCCTTGCGCGCCCGGGCTACGGCCGCGCGCACCTGCGTCGGTGCGGTGCCGCCGAGGTGATCACGAGCCTGGACGGAGCCTTCCAGCGTCAGCACGTCGAACACGTCCTCACCGATAACATCGGAAAAGTGCGACAGCTCCTCCAGGGTCATGTCGGACAGGTCGCGTTCTTCGGCCACGCCAAACGCCACGGCCTTGCCGACGATCTCGTGCGCATCCCGGAACGCCACGCCTTTCTTCACCAGGTAATCCGCCAGATCGGTGGCGGTGGAGAAACCGCGCTTGGCCGCCACACGCATGTTCCCGGCCTTGGCCTCGATCGCCGGCACCATGTCGGCGTAGGCCTTGAGGCAGCCCTTAACCGTGTCGACCATGTCGAACAGCGGTTCCTTGTCTTCCTGATTGTCCTTGTTGTAGGCCAGCGGCTGACCTTTCATCAGGGTCAGCAGGCTGATCAAGTGGCCGTTGACCCGACCGGTTTTGCCGCGCACCAGTTCCGGCACGTCCGGATTCTTCTTCTGCGGCATGATGGACGACCCGGTGCAGAAACGGTCCGGCAGGTCGATGAAATCGAACTGGGCGGAGGTCCATAGCACCAGTTCCTCACTGAAACGGGACAGGTGTGTCATCAGCAGGGCTGCAAAGCTGCCGAACTCAATGGCGAAATCCCGGTCGCTGACCGAGTCGAGGGAATTTTCGGTGGGTCGATCGAAGCCCAGCAGTTCGGCGGTGTAAGCGCGGTCGATCGGATAGGTGGTCCCCGCCAGCGCGGCCGCACCCAGCGGCATGATGTTGACCCGCTTGCGGCAGTCCAGCAGGCGCTCGGTATCCCGGGCCAGCATCTCGTACCAGGCCAGCAGGTGGTGGCCAAAAGTGACCGGTTGAGCTGTTTGCAGGTGGGTGAAGCCGGGCATGATGGTGTCGGCTTCGCGCTCGGCCAAATCCAGCAGGCCCGTGCGCAGGCGCACCAGTTCCTCGCGGATCACGTCGATCTCGTCGCGCAGGTACAGACGGATGTCGGTGGCCACCTGGTCGTTCCGGCTGCGACCGGTGTGGAGCTTCTTGCCGGTGATGCCGATGCGATCCGTCAGCGCCTTTTCGACGTTCATATGCACGTCTTCCAGGCTGACCGACCACTGGAATGTGCCGGCCTCGATGTCCGCCTTGACGGCCTGGAGGCCTTCGATGATCTGGTCGCGCTCGTCCTCCGTCAGCACACCGACCCTGGCCAGCATGGTGGCGTGAGCGATTGAGCCAGTAATATCATGATGATATAAGCGCTGATCAAACCCGACAGAGGCGGTGAAACGCTCGACGAAAGCATCGGTCGGCTCGCTGAAGCGGCCACCCCAGGGTTTCTCGGAAGACGTGTTCTGGTCGGTCATGGGCTATCTTTCCTGCTGACTGGATTTGCGGCGCCATCTCGCGCATCGGGCGGGATTGTACCATTCCCGGGCGCGCCTCTGTATAAAGAGGCCACCCGGGTTCGAACAAACCACATGGCCACTGACGTCCCGCGCGCAGGCCTCAATCACAGGACACCGAATGCCACCGGCCCCACCTAAAAACCACAACGACGGCGAACTGGCCGGCAACGACTTTTTCGTCCCGGATCTGTGTCGGGTTCGCGCCGTGTTTTTGCTGGTCATGACCAGCGAACTGATCGTCCTGCTCATGTCGATCCTGCACGCCACCCACGGCTGGATCGACTGGCATTATTTCGGCCTGGTCTCGCTGTTCGTCCAGTGGACCGTGCTGACCAGCAGCGCCCTGATCTGCAGCCTGCGTCGCTGGCTGCAGCATTTTCGCACGCCGCAGGTGGTGCTGATCATTTCCGCCGTGGTCCTGCTGGACGTGGCTGCCTTTACCTTCGCCGCCGACGGCATCCTCAGCGCCGAAACCCTGCCGCTGCCCAGCCACATGCTGGGGCGCAACCTGCTGGCGGCGCTGATCATCACGCTGATGGTGCTGCGCTATTTCTATCTCCAGAATCAGTGGCAGCAGCAGAAACAGGCGGAGATGCAATCCCGGATGGCGGCGCTGCAGGCCCGTATCCACCCGCATTTCCTGTTCAACAGCATGAACACCATCGCCAGCCTCATCGCCACCCGTCCGACCCAGGCCGAGGACGCGGTACTGGATCTCTCCGAGCTCTTCCGGGCCAGCCTGCGTACCCAGGACCGGCTGATCCCGTTAGGCGAAGAGCTGACCCTGTCGCAGCGCTACCTGGCCATCGAAGGCCTGCGTCTGGGAGAGCGCCTGACCGTGGACTGGGACCTGGACGACGAACTGGCCCGACAGGCCATACCGCCACTGACCCTCCAGCCGCTGGTGGAAAATGCGATCTATCACGGCATCCAGCCGCGCCCCGAAGGCGGCACGGTGCGCATCCACACCTATCGCAAGCGGCATTCGGTCTATATTGAGGTGCAGAATCCGGAACGGCCGAGCGATTCCGATCAGGCCCGTCACCGGGGTAACCAGGTGGCCCTGGCCAACATTCGCGCCCGACTGGATGCCCTGTTCGACGAGCAGGCCGTACTCAAGCACAGCGTGCACGACGGCCGCTACACGGTGACCTTGCGGTTGCCGTGGCGTACCATCAGCAACGAACCGCAACCGGGCTGAAGGAACCCCGCATGGCACAACGCATTCTGATCGCCGACGACGAGCCCCTGGCCAGGGAGCGGCTGCAACGCCTGGTCAACGACCTGCCGGAGTACGAAGTCTGCGCCGAAGCCTCGGACGGCGACGATGTGCTGCGCCAGATCGCCAGCGCCGCGCCCGACATCATCCTGCTGGACATCCGCATGCCCGGCCTCGACGGTCTGGCGGTGGCTGAAAAGATCAACGCCCTGACCAACCCGCCGGCGATCATCTTCTGCACCGCTTACGACCAGTACGCCATCAACGCCTTCGAGGTGCAGGCGGTGGCCTATCTGCTCAAACCGGTACGTCGCGAAAACCTGGGTGACGCCCTCGCCCGCGCCGGCCGGGTCAACCGGGTCCAACTGCAGGCGCTGCAAGCCGCCAACGAGTCCGATCCCGGGCAACTCGCGGTGCGCACCCATCGCGGCACCGAACTCATTGATATCGCCAGCATCCGCTTCTGCGAGGCGGACCAGAAGTGCGTCACCATCCACCACGGCCAGGGCGAAACGGTCACCGATTACACCCTAAAGGAGCTGGAACACAGCTACCCGGACACCCTGTTGCGCGTCCATCGCCACACCCTGGTGGGTCGGCGCCACATCGCCGCCATGACCCGCTCCCCGGAGGGTCAGTACCTGATCCGCCTCAAGAACCACGAGGCGCGCCTGCAGGTGAGCCGGCGGCATGCCAGCTCGGTACGGGAGGCCCTGCACCGGCAGGAGCGTTCATAGAGCGGACGCAACGCCCCTGATACGACCATGGAAGGAAGCGCAAGCTCGCGACTTTTGGCGCCATTCACGTTAGGCTAGGGCCTTCCACAGACCGGATATCCGATTGTATTTCCATGACAGAACGTACCCTGCGCATTGCAACCCGTAACAGCGCCCTCGCCCTCTGGCAGGCGGAATTCATCAAGGCCGAGCTGGAGCGCCTGCACCCCCACGTCAAGGTGGAACTGCTGGGCATCAAGACCCAGGGGGACAAGATCCTCGACGTGCCGCTGGCCAAGATCGGCGGCAAGGCACTGTTCGTCAAGGAACTGGAAGAAGCCATGCTGGATGGCCGCGCCGACCTGGCGGTCCATTCCATGAAAGATGTGCCCATGGAATTCCCCGAAGGCCTGGGGCTGGTCGCCATCTGCGAGCGTGGTGACCCCACGGATGCGTTTGTCAGCAATCACTTTGAGAATGTCGATGCCCTGCCCCAGGGCGCCATCGTCGGCACCTCCAGCATGCGCCGGGAAGCCCAGCTACGGGCTTATCGCCCTGACCTGGAAATCCGCACCCTGCGCGGCAATGTCAACACCCGACTGGCCAAGCTGGACGCCGGTGACTACGACGCCATCGTGCTGGCCAGCTCCGGCCTCAAGCGCCTCGGCTTCGACGAGCGCATCCGCTACTGCATTCCCGACACCATTTCCCTGCCGGCGGTCGGCCAGGGTGCCCTCGGCATCGAGTGCCGGCTGGACGACCAGGAGCTGGTGGATCTGCTGCGCCCGTTGAACCATATCGATTCAGCCGATCGGGTCCACGCCGAGCGGGCCCTGAACAAGCGCCTGGAAGGCGGCTGCCAGGTGCCCATAGCCGCCTACGCGCTGCTGGAAGATCAGGACACCGTCTGGCTGCGGGGCCTGGTGTCGTCGGTCAACGGTCAGGAAGTCTACCGGGTGGAAGGCCGCGCGCCGCGCGATCAAGGCGAGCGCCTGGGCCGTGAACTGGCCGAGGATCTGCTGCGGATGGGCGCCGACCGGATTCTGGCGGAGATCTATGGCTACAAGGTCGAATGATCGCCCGCTGACCGGCCGACGCATCCTCATCTGCCGGCCGCAACCGGACGCGGATCGGCTGGCCGAACGCCTGCAGGCCGAGGGCGCGCAGACCCACTGCCTGCCGCTGCTGGAGCGCCGGCCGCTGCCGGAGAGCCCGGAGCGTCGCACCCGGTTTCAGGAGCTGGATCTCTATCAACATGTCATTGCGGTCAGCCCCGGTGCCGCGCGCCTGTTCGTGGAGCAGGCCGAGGACTGGTGGCCGCAGTGGCCAGTGGGTCTACACTGGTATGGAGTGGGAAGCGGCACAGCCGAGGTGCTGGAACAGGCCGGACTGACGGTCACCATTCCACCGCACGGTTTCACCAGCGAACACCTGCTGGCCCTCGACACGCTGCGCCAGCCCACCGGCGAACGCATCCTGATCGCCAAGGGTCGTGGCGGCCGGGAGCTGCTGGGCCAGACCCTGGCCGAACGGGGCGCGCGGGTCGACAACCTGGAGCTTTACGAACGGGTCTGCCCCGACTATGAAGCGGCCACCATCACGTCGGCGCTCAACGATTTTGATCCGGATGCCGTGATTGTGCTGTCCGGGGAAACATTGAACAATCTCATCGCGCTGGGTGAGAATACAGACAACGCCCTCAAGCGCCGCACACTGCTGGTCCCGGTGGACCGCGTGGCACAAACGGCACGGGAACGGGGTTTTGAGCGTGTGTTTATTCCGGAACAGCTGACGCCCGAAGGCCTGATTGAATGCCTCGGACACCTGGACTGAAGGCAGCCGCCCCGGAGCCAGTGGACTACCCATAATCGAGTAAGGACGCCTGTGACTGACTCTACGACTAACCTGCCGGCCCCGGTCAATTCGACCCCACAGCAACCCCGCCGCCTCTGGCCGCTCTGGCTGATTGCCGTGATTGCACTGATCGCCGTCATCGGACTGGGCCTATGGAGCTGGCACCTGTGGCAGCAGCAACAGGCCTTGCAGCAATCCCTGAACTACCTGGACGCCACCACCGAGCGCCTGGACCGGGATTACAGCCAGTCCGGCGGCCAGCTGCGCGAGCGCATCCAGTCGCTGCAGGGCGATGTGACGGATCAGGCCAAACTGATCAGTGACATGCGCCGGCAGATCGACCACAACGCCCGCACCCTGTTGGAAGCCGGCAATCGCACCCGCACCGACTGGCTCCTGGCCGAAGCAGAATACCTGCTGCGCATTGCCAACCAGCGCCTGCAGGTGGAAAAGGACTACCGCGGCGCGCTGTCTGCCCTCAAGGCGGCGGATGACGTGCTGGAGAAAACCGACGATCCCGGCAGCTACCCGGTCCGCAAACAGGTGGCCCAGGAAATCCTCTCCCTCAAGAGCGTGGCGGGCGTCGACAAGACCGGCCTCTATCTCCAATTGGAAGCGGCCATCGATTCCATCGGCAAGCTGAGCGACAGCGCCCTGGCCATGGACGCCAGCGCCGACTACACCCAGACGATGTCGCAGGATCCCGACAAGACCGACGAGCGCGGCGCTCTTGCCAAAGGTTGGGCCCAGATCAAGGGTACTCTGAGCGAAGCCATCGCCATCCGCCGCCTGGACGAGCCGGTCAAGCCCCTGCTGTCGCCGGACCAGAGCGCCTACGTACGCCTGAACATGCGCCTGATGCTGGAAGAGGCCCAGCTCGCCGTCCTACGGGGCAACCAGACGCTCTACAACCAGGCCCTGAAGAAGGCCACCGATTGGCTGAACACCTGGTACGACGGCAGCCACAGCAAGGTCGTCGGGCTGCGTGACACGCTGGGCGAACTGTCGGGCAAGGACATCAACCCGGAACTGCCGGACATCAGCCAGTCCCTGACGCTGCTCAAGGCCCGCCTGGAAGGGCGTCTGAACGCCACTAGCGGCGAGACCAAGCCGGCCGACAACGAGAAATCCGACGGTGCCCCGACCGGGGATAAGGCGGGCGACGCGTCATGAGGAAAGTCTTCATCCTGCTGCTGGCCGCGCTGCTGATCGGCGCGTTGCTCAGCCTCGGCCTGCAATACGACAGCGGCTATATCCGCATCAGCTTGGGCAACTACCTGATCGAGACCAATTTCTGGATTGGCGTGCTGCTGATCCTGGTGATCACGCTCATTATCCAGATGATCCTGGTCACCGCCCGCCGCCTGCGCAGCGGCTCCGGCCTGGTCAGCACCTGGCTCAACCAGAGTGCCGAACGCCGCGCCCGGCGTCGGACCACGCAAGGGCTCCTGGCTCTGGCCGAAGGCAACTGGCCGCGCGGTCGCAAACTGTTGGAGGCCTCGGCCGGCAAGGCGGACACGCCGCTGATCAACTATCTGGCCGCCGCCCAGTGTGCCTTTGAATGCGACGATCACGACGCCGTCGATGATTTGCTGCGTAAGGCCTTCGAGAGCACGCCGGGCTCGGATCTCGCCGTCGGCATCACCCAGGCCCAGTTGCAGATTGCCGGCCAGCGTTACGAACAGGCTCTGGCCACGCTGATCCGGTTGCGCAAGCAGGCGCCACACCACCCATTCGTTCTGAAACTGCTGCGTACGGTGTATGAGGCCCTGGAAGACTGGAAGGAGCTGTCCGCGCTGATTCCAGAGCTGCGCAAACGGGATCTGGCCGACGCGGAAGAATTGCAAACCCTGGAGCGCAAGGCCTGGCACAACCTGTTGCACCGGGCGGCCGATGACATTCGCCGCCAGAGCCGGGAGCCGCGCGACCTGAGCCCGTTGATCCAGCTCTGGGACGAACTGCCCGGTTCCATGCGCCGCGACGAGTTCACGATCCACGAGTATGCCCGCAACCTTGCCCTGCTGGGCGACGAGGCCCAGGCGGAAACCCTGCTGCGCAAGGTCTTGCGCAATCACTGGAGCGACGAGCTGGTCAACCTGTATGGCCGCATCGAAGGCGAAAAGCCGGACGAGCAACTGCTGGCCGCCGAACGCTGGCTCCAGGACCGCCCGAACAACCCGGAATTGCTGCTGGCGCTGGGTCGCCTGAGCCTGCGTAACGAGCTGTGGGGGAAAGCGCGGGAATACTTCGAGACCAGCCTGCGTCTCAAGCGCAACACCGAGACCATCGCCGAACTGGCCCGTCTGAATGCCCATATGGGGCATGAGGAAGAGAGCAACCAGATGCTGCTGCAAAGCATGCTGAAGGACAGCGGTCTGCCCAACCTGCCGATGCCCAAGGCGTGAAAAGCTCCAGGGCGACTTGAGCGTGTAGCCGATGCTTTAGAGGGTGTTGCAAAAGCTTTCGGGTAAAAGCCTCTCTCCCCTGGCGGGAGAGAGGTTTGGAGAGAGGGGGGTCGAGGCGAAAGCCTCGCCGGACGTAATCGCCTGCTATAGAAGGGCGCCTGGCGGCGCCTCCCCCTCTCCCCGGCCCTCTCCCTCGAGGGGAGAGGGAGTGTGTGCAACCGGAACATGGGTAACACTTTGAACCGGCAACATGGGTTACACCTCTTCCCCCGCGTGCCACCGGCATGCGGGCTCCAGTCGCGCGGTTTTAAGGTTGATGTGACCCAGCAGATGGGTGCTGTATCGCACCTC
>NZ_RHGZ01000036.1:0-35788 GCF_003789045.1 Marinobacter sp. R17
CGCTCCACGCTTCCTCCCCACGGTCAGTCGCCCTTCCGCAGTTGCGCTTCACTTCGCTCGCTGTGGCCAGCTCACGGGAGGACTTGCACCTCCAGGAGTGCGCCCGTGCCGGGCGCACAAAAAAGCCCGGCCGAAGCCGGGCTTTTTAGTCCAGGTCATCCAACCGCTCAGGGCTCGATTTCCATCAGGACTTCGGATGGTGTCACCCGGTCGCCCTTCTTGATGAACACACCGACCACCTTGCCGGAAATCGGGGCCTTGACCTCGGTTTCCATCTTCATGGCTTCGATGATCAGGACCGGCTTGCCGGCGTCGACGCTGTCGCCCTCATTGACCAGAACGTCAACGATGTTGCCCGGCATGCTGGTGGTCACGTGGCCTTCCTTCGAGGCCTTGCCGCGACCGGAGCCGCCACTGCCTTCACGCTCAAAGCCGCCGACGGATTCCATGCTGATCTCTTCCGGAACGCCATCGACCGTCATGAAGAACCGACGCTCGTCGTCGCCTGACGGGCTGACGCCCGTGACGTTGACGTCGAAGGTCTCGCCGTGAACGGTGATCTTGAACTCGGTGGACACCGAGCCCGGGCTGGCCGCAGTCGGTTTCGGCTCCAGCGGTTCCGGCTTGAGGGTGCCTTCCTTGCGCTGCTCCAGGAACTGGCGAGCCTGATCCGGGAACATGGCGTAGGTGAGGATGTCCTCTTCGGACTCGGCCAGGTCGCCGATGTCGTCCTTCAGGGTGTGGAACTCGTTCTTCAGCTGGTTGGCCGGACGCTCTTCGATCAGCTCCTCATTGCCTACCGCTCGCTTCTGCAGGTCGGCATTGATTTCGCCCGGCGCGGCACCGTACCAGCCCTGCAGGTACTTCTTCACCTCGTTGGTGATGTTGTCGTAGCGTTTGCCGGACAACACGTTGATCACCGCCTGGGTGCCGACGATCTGTGAGGTCGGAGTGACCAGCGGCGGGTAGCCCAGATCCTTGCGCACACGCGGGATCTCGGCGAACACGTCACGGATCTTGTCCAGCGCGCCCTGCTCTTTCAGCTGGTTGGCCAGGTTGGACATCATGCCGCCCGGGACCTGCGACAGCAGGACCGCGGTGTCCACACCGTTGTACTCGCTCTCGAACTGGTGGTACTTCTTGCGCACCTCGCGGAAGTGGCTGGTCAGCTCGTCCAGGGTTTCCAGATCCAGGTCCACCTGATAGCCCGCTTCCTTCAGGGACGCCACCAGCGACTCGGTGGGCGGATGACTGGTGCCACCGGCAAAGGCGGACAGTGCGGTGTCGATGTGATCGACACCCGCCTCGATAGCCGCCCACTGACACATGGAGGCCATGCCCGAGGTGTAATGGGAGTGCAGGAACACCGGCAGGCTCAGCTCTTTCTTCAGGGCGCTGACCAGATCGGCGGTGGCGGACGGGGTCAGCAGACCGGCCATGTCCTTGATCGCGATGCTGTCGACGCCCATGTCGGCCATCTGCTTGGCCTGCTTGAGGAACTTCTCCGTGCCATGCACCGGGCTGACAGTGTAGCAGATGGTGCCCTGGGCATGCTTGCCGGCCTTCTTGACCGCCTTGATGCTGGTTTCCAGGTTACGCACGTCGTTCAGGGCGTCGAAGATACGGAACACGTCGATGCCGTTGTCCGCCGCTTTCTGGCAGAAGGCTTCGACCACGTCGTCCGCGTAGTGACGGTAACCCAGCAGGTTCTGGCCGCGCAGCAGCATCTGCAGACGGGTGTTGGGCAGGGCCTTGCGCAGCTGGCGCAAGCGCTCCCAGGGGTCTTCCTTCAGGAAGCGGACGCAGCTGTCGAAGGTGGCACCGCCCCAGCATTCCAGGGACCAGTAACCGGCCTTGTCCAGCTTGTCGCAGGCCGGCAGCATGTCTTCGGTGCGCATGCGTGTGGCGATGAGGGACTGGTGGGCGTCCCTCAGGATGACGTCAGTGATTTCGATTTTACGCTTGGTCATAAAAGACTCCCATCAGATTCCGGCCTGGGCGGCGATCGCGGCGGCCACAGCGGCGGCCAGCGACTCCGGACGCTTCTTGATGCTGTAGTTGATCAGTTCCGGGTGGCCTTCGACAAACCCGGTGTTGAACGAAGCAGCCCTGAACTCCGGATGGCTGAGGATTTCCAGGTAGTAGGGAATCGTGGTCTTGATGCCGTAGATCCCCATATCCTTGAGGGCCCGCTGGGAACGGTCCAGCAGTTCTTCCCAGTCCATGGCGCTGACGATCAGCTTGGCGCACATGGAATCGTAGTACGGCGGGATTTCATAGCCGGTGTAGATGGCCGCATCGGTCCGCACGCCGGGGCCGCCCGGTGAGTAGTAGCGGGTGATCTGGCCAAAGCTTGGCAGGAAGTTGTTCTTGGGATCTTCGGCGTTGATCCGGAACTGGGCCGCGTAACCGCGGTAGCTGATGTCTTCCTGCTTGAAGCGCAGCTTTTCACCAGCGGCAATCCGGATCTGCTCCTTGACGATGTCCACCCCGGTGATCTGCTCGGTGATGGTGTGTTCCACCTGCACCCGGGTATTCATCTCCATGAAGTAGAAATCACCGTTGTCGGCGAGCAGGAACTCCACCGTGCCGGCGTTTTCGTACCCGGTTTCCTTGGCGACGCGAACCGCCAGGTCACCGATGTACTCGCGCTGTTCGTCGCTCAGCTGGGGCGATGGCGCCAGCTCGATCAGCTTCTGGTTACGGCGCTGGATGGAGCAATCGCGCTCGTACAGGTGAATGGCGTTGCCGTAGCTGTCCGCCAGGACCTGGACCTCGATATGACGCGGGTTGACGATGCACTTCTCCAGGAAGACATCGGCACTGCCAAAGGCCTTGGTGGCCTCGGAAATGACCCGGTCGTAGTTCTGGCGCAGGCTCTCCTCGTCGTCACAGCGGCGAATACCCCGGCCGCCGCCACCGGAGGTGGCCTTGAGCATCACCGGATAACCCAGCTCGCCCGCCTGTTTCACGGCGTCCTCGACATCCGTGAGGTTGTCTTCAGAACCCGGGGTGACCGGTACTCCGGCATTCACCGCCGTCTGACGCGCCTGGGTCTTGTCGCCCATTGAGGAAATCACGTCCGCCGCCGGCCCGATGAAGCGGATGCCCCGCTCCTTGCAGACTTGCGCCAGCGTGGCGTTTTCGGAGAGGAAACCATAACCGGGATGCAACGCATCACAGCCGGTTTCCACTGCCAGGTTCACAATATGATGGGGGTTGAGGTAGCCCGTCAGTGGATCAGCACTGATGCAATGCGCCTCGTCCGCCTTTTTAACGTGCAAGGAATAGCGGTCGGCTTCGGAATAGATCGCCACAGCCTTCACGCCAAGCTCTTGGCAAGCGCGCGCTATTCGGACCGCAATCTCACCACGGTTAGCGATGAGAACTTTCTTTATGGTCATCTGAGGTGCTCCCTGTCATTCGTCAGGAAGTGGGATGAAAGGCCGTCATTGGCCACCCGCCCCGAAGAGCCACCCACTGGGCGGGAGTACGTACTTTAACGCATGAATATTGTACACACGTAAAAGCGGCCGAACACTCTATCCGCCGACCCATGGCCCGACCAGACCCAAATTGATCCAGATCAACTATCTGACCAAGCGCTTGCTAGGTTATGCTTGATAAGCGACACTCACTTATCTCTCGCATCCAATACGGCTCAGACAGGGGGCAGAACGGATTACGCCATGGACACCGATTACTTTAACGACACCCACCGCCAGGTCCGCGAAACCACAAGAAAATTTGTGTCGACCCATGTGCTTCCCCACATCAACGACTGGGAGGAAGCCGGCGAGTTTCCCCGCGATCTCTACCGGCTGGCCGGCGAAGCCGGCATTCTCGGCGCCGGCTATCCGGAGGCGTTGGGAGGACACAGCGAAGGGGATGTTTTCCTCAAGGTGGCCATCAGTGAGGAACTGATGCGCTCCACGTCCGGCGGCCTGGTGGCCGGTCTCGGCTCACTGGATATCGCCCTGCCCCCGGTTGTTCGCTGGGGACAACCGGCGTTGAAAGAAACCGTGGTACCGGCCGTGCTGCGGGGCGACAGGATCATGGCCCTGGCCATTACCGAACCGGGCGGCGGCTCGGACGTGGCCAACCTCAAAACCCGGGCGGTGCGCGAGGGTGACCATTACGTCATCAACGGCAGCAAGACCTTTATTACCAGCGGGCATCGGGCCGATTACTACACGGTGGCCGTCCGCACCGGCGAGGCGGGCCACAACGGCATCAGCCTGCTGTTGGTAGACCGGGACACACCCGGCTTCACCCGCGGCCGCAAGCTGCAGAAAATGGGCTGGTGGGCCAGCGATACGGCCGAGCTGTTCTTCGAGGACTGTCGGGTGCCCGCGGACCGCCTGCTGGGCGCGGAGAATGCGGGCTTCATTGCCATCATGACCAACTTCCTGTCCGAGCGCCTGATGCTGGCCATCATGGGCTACATGGGCGCCCAGCTCGCCCTGGAGGCCTCGCTTGATTATTGCCGCTCGCGTGAAGCTTTCGGACGCAACCTGAACGGCTTCCAGGTCACGCGCCACAAGCTGGTGGACATGGCTAGCCAGGTGGAGATTGCGCGGGAATACACCTACCGCTGCGCGGCGCTGATGCAGGCGGGCAAGAACCCGATAAAGCAAGTGGCCATGGCCAAGAACTTCGCGGCGGAGGTGTGTGAAAACGTCACCCGGGAAGCCATCCAGCTCCACGGTGGCATGGGCTACATGCGCGAGACCGGCGTCGAACGGCTCTATCGCGACGGCAAACTGCTCTCCATCGGCGGTGGCACCACGGAGATCATGAAGGAAATGATCGGCAAACAGATGGGCCTTTAAGACCCGGCCGACGACCGTCAGGCGCCGTCGTTGGCGGAGGTCTCCGGCGGCGGCTCGTCATTCTCCGCCTCCCCGTCGTCCATGGCGTTGGCGGCCTTGAGGAACGCCAGGCCGCTCTGGATCAGGAACTGCCGCATGCGCGGATCGCTCTGTTCGGTAATACCGAGGGCAAAGGCCGTCAGAACCGCTTCCCAGGGGTTTTCCACGATCAACTTGCGGAAGGCCGCCAGCGGCGACGACCCACCTCCGGTCGACGCCTCACGGGACGGCGCCGGCGTGCGCATCATCCGGTAAAAGAAGAAGCCCAGCAGCGCAAAACAGACACCACCGGTGATCCCGAAGGCGCCGGCTTGCCCCACCCAGGGCTCAAGCCCGAGGGCGGCGGCTTTTACCAACAGCACAAAGCCGCCGATAAGCAGCGCGCTGAGAAACACCAAGCCCAAGGCCGCGCCAATCAGCGCGGCCAGGGCTTTACGCAGCAGGGCTTGCAACTCGCCGGAAAAAGGCATGATCAGCGATCGAGCAGTTTGCCGACCAGCAGGCCGACCAGGAATACGATCACCACACTGAGGAACGGGCGTTCCTCGATCTTGTGCTCGACGTCGTGAATGGCCTTGTCGCCGGCCTCTCGGGCGCGATTGAACGCTTCATCGCCCCGCTCACGGGCATGCCGGAGAGCTTCGCGGCTTTCCTTGCGGATTTCGTCGCGAAGGTTGCTGATGTTGCTTTTCTGGCCGTCAGCCACCGCCCGGGTCAGCTTGGCCAGATCTTCACGCAGTAACTGGATGTCTTCCTTGACCCGCTTGTAATCGTCCTGGGGTGTTTGCGCTTCCATGGTGTGTCTCCCTGAATGAAACATACCCGGCGGATTCGCCCGCACTGTTCGGTCACCGGCAAATCCGCCCGCCATCTGGCGCTACCGTTCTGTGTGTACCGGTATGACGCGCCAGACGTTTTCACTGTAGCACAGCAGTGGCAGAACCTCTGACGACCACATGACCATTCGTACAGGATGGCGACTGTCTGACGAACAGGCCCGAAGGTATGTTTCACCCCACGGGACCGACGGGTATAATCCGTGGCCATTCACCGGTTCCATTTCACTTCACTGACGACAGTAAAGAAGGACGCCTCATGAACTTCGACAATATCCCGCCCGGCAAGAACCCGCCTGAAGACATCAACGTACTGATCGAGATTCCGGCCAACGCCTCCTCTCCGATCAAGTACGAGGTCGACAAAGACATGGGTGCCGTTGTGGTGGATCGCTTCATGGCCACGCCGATGTTCTACCCGGCCAACTACGGCTTCATCCCGAACACACTGGCCGACGACGGCGACCCGCTGGACGTACTGGTGGTCACGCCGTATCCGGTCATGCCGGGCAGCATCATCCGCTGTCGTCCGGTGGGCGTCCTGAACATGGAAGACGAAGCCGGCGGCGACGCCAAGCTGGTTGCCGTGCCTCACGACAAGGTCACCAAGCAGTACACCGACGTGAAAGACGTGCACGACCTGCCGCAACTGCTGCGCGACCAGATCCAGCACTTCTTCGAGAACTACAAGGATCTGGAAGCGGGCAAGTGGGTCAAGGTCGACGGCTGGGATGACGCCGCCGCAGCCTGCAAGGCCATCGAATCCGCCGTCGCCGCTTACCAGAAGTAAGCGCTCCAGCACGGATTTCCGGCCCGTAGCGGCCGGACACAAAAAAGGCAGCGACCCTCGGGCTCGCTGCCTTTTTTATCGCTGACAGGTCGGCTCAGCCTTTACTCAGCAACTCCCGCAGATCGATGATGGCGGAGTTCGCCCGGGCCAGGTAGGAGGCCATGGTCAGCGAGTGATTGGCGAGGATGCCAAAGCCGCTGCCATTGAGGATGACCGGACTCCACATCGCCTTCTGGGACCCCTCCAGCTCGACGATGATCTGCCGCACGCTCACCAGCGCGTTCTTGTCTTTCAGGACATCGCGGAAATCCACCTCGATGGCCTTGAAAATGTGCAGCAGGGCCCAGGAGGTCCCGCGGGCTTCGTAGAAAACGTCGTCAATCTCGGTCCAGGGCGTCTGCACCGAGGCGATGTCGTCCTCCTTCGCCTGGTCCGGCAGTTCTTCCATGTTCTCGTCCACCGACTGTTTGCCGACGCTTTCACTCAATCGGCGCGACAGGCTGCCCAGACGGGTTTCCAGATCCGCCAACCAGCTGTTCAGATTGTCCGCCCGGGCGTAAAACTGGGCCTGGGGACCGTTGGGGTTGGACAGGCGATCCAGATAGCGCTTGAGCGCGGCAATACCGCGCCGATACTCGGATTCGGTGGAAGGCAGCATCCAGCTGCCGTTATCGAAGTGCAGTTGGGGTTCAGCGATGGTCAGGTCCGGGTCTTCGGCGGACTGGCTTTGGGAGCGGCTGATGTTCTGGCGCAGCGCCCTGGCCATATCGCGCAGCTGGATCAGCACCCCGTATTCCCAGTGAGGCATGTTATCCATCCACAGTCCCGGCGGCATGATGTCGTTAGTGATGTAACCGCCCGGCTTGTCGAGCAGGGTCTCGGCCATGTGAATGAGCGTAGAGGTGGTGGTGAAGCCGGTCACCATCTCCCGATTCATGGCCTGGGCCCGCTGCTGGGCCTCATCCCGGACCGAGTAGGTGTCCGGCTCGCTGCTCCAGTAGATCCCCAGCACCACCGCGACGATCAGGTAGATCACCAGCAGGACAATCAGGCCCTTGAACACTTTGCCGCCACCGAGATAGTCCTGGATGTCCTCCAGCCGCTCCCGGAAAAATCCTCTGGTCTTGCTCAACATAACCATCCACCTTGTGTCATTCGTTCTGATTCATCGTAATTCGAACGCCGCCGGAGCCTCCTGGCCACCGGGAGCCCATACCTTGCCGGATTGTCATGGGCACCGCAATTGTGGGACGGACGGGCCACTCAGACCGACGGCAGGGTATCCCCCGGCCGGGCCAGGTGGTAACCGATACCGCCGTCGACGCCGAGCACCGAAACCAGGTGCCATTCAGCGGCGGTTTCCACGCCCGCCACAAATACCTCGACGCCGCGACTGTGGGCGATCGGCACAATGGACTCCAGATAGAAGCGGTTGTCCGGATGCGTATCGATACTGCGGATAAAGCTGGGGTCAATACGCAGGGCCTGGAAGGGCAGATTACGCAGGTAACTGAACGGCACACCACCCACGCCGAAATGATCCACCAGGACCCGCACATCGTGCCGCCGCATCAGCTTGACGCAGTTGCCCACATCCGCCCGGTGGTGGTGCACCGCATCCTCGGGCAGGTAGACCCAGAGACGAGCCAGTACCGCGGCGCCCTCCTCGGACAGCGTCCGCGCCAGCCAGTCCCGGAAGCCGGCATCGGCAATAGAGGAACTGCCCAGGGTCAGGCTGAAGGCCTGCAGCGGATACTGACGCAGCAGATCGAGCACCCGCCGGAACACAATCCGGTCCAGCCGAGCCATCATACGGAAACGCTCGGCCATGGGCAGGAAAATACCCGCTGCCACCCACTCGCCATTGATCTCGATGCGCGACAGCACGTGGTAATGGTGAACGGACTGATCGACGGTCCGCAGCATGGGCTGATAGACCAGTCGGATGCGCTCGGCGTCGAGGGACGATTCCAGGTGCTCGCGCCACTGTTCGACGCTGTGCTGCACGGATTGGGTGGTGTCGAACACCTTGCAGTCGGTTTCCCGCGACATCTGGGCCTGGCGCAGGGCTTCATCGCAGGCGGCCAGCAGCTCGCGGGTGCCGGCCAGATGGCCGTTGGTGGCGGCGAGACCGGCGTGGACGGCCACGTCACGACCCGCCGAACGATCGGCGTAGATGCCGTCGAGGTCCGCCAGCAGCTGGCGTACCCAGAACTCGGCATCCACCGGCGCTGCACCGGGCAGGAACAGGGCAAACTCGGCCCCGTTACGGCGACCGGCAAAGCTGCCGGGGTGCTCGCGTACGAACGCCTGGATGCGTTCGGCCACCGCCAGCAACAGATTATCCGCCGCCTGACGCCCCTCCAGCTGATTGCAACGCCCGAAATCCGCCAACTGCAGCAGCACCAGCGCGCCCTGGCGCCGGGAATCCCGGCTCTCGACGGCCACCGACATGCGTTGCTCGAACGCGCTGCGACTGGCCAGGCCGGTCAGCCGGTCTTCGTTGCTCATGCGCCGCAGATGCTGGATAAGCTTGGCTTGCCCCTCAAACAGGGCACCCAGATCGTGGGTCATCTGGTTCATGGCGGACGTCACCCGCGCCAGCTCGCGCGTGCCTGCCTCCGGCGCCCGCGATCGGAAATCCCGGTTGCGGATGGCTTCGGCCTGACGTTCCAGCCCGGCCAGTGGCCGCAGAACCCGGCGCAGGATAAAGAAGAGAATCAGCAAGGCGACGATGCCGATCAGCAGCGCCCCCAGCGCCATCTGCCGGGCCATTCGCCACAGATCCCGGTAGCCCTGCCCCGGATGGCTGACCACTTCGACGAACCCCAGGCGCTGCCAACCGCGAACCACCTCGGCGCGCTGGCCGAAGCGCTCGATGGGCAGATCCACCAGAGACACGAACCAGCCGGGAACTCCCGGTGTCCGCAGACGATCGCGGCGCTCGATCTCGAAATCGGCCGACGTATTCTTGTAGCGAATGACCAGGTAGCGGCCGCTGTCGAAGGTCGCGTCAATCAGTGAGGACGCCGCCACCGCATCCCGGCCGTCGATGGCGTTAGACAGGGAGAGGCCCACGGCGACCGCTCCGTCATGGGCGTGCCCCTCCAGTTGCTCGACGATATACCCGCGAAAGCCGATCATACCGGCGAGCAGGCTGGCCACCATCAGCAGCAGGATCAGACTGCCGGTGAACAGCAGCAACAGCAGTTGCAATGAAATGATGCCACGGCGTGTTTTCCGCATTCCCTGGCCAGCCCCCTGGCATGAATCGATCGGATTCAATGGCTCCTGACGCGACAAAAGCGTCGGATATGACAAACATTTACACAGCGTCACCTACGCCGACAACATAAAACACTATAGACTCTCCAGAGAGCCATTGAGAGCTCTACAATCACAACAGAGCGTCTGGATCGCCTGACGGCGTTCAACGACTCACAAAAACGATGTTCTCAGCTTCACTGCCTTGGCGTGAGGGAACCGACCATCCGGAACGGCTGCGAAAGGGCGTACCGGACCAGGAAGTGGCCGGAGACAGCAACCTGGCTCGGCCACTGCGCAAGAAGACAGGCCAGAGACCCAATGACTGACGACAATCAAAAGGAAAAGCTGAAACAGCATTTTGCGCGGCGCGTTACGACCCAGGCAAGAGTCGTCCTCGACACCTGGCAAAAAGTGAAGGAATCCGACAGCCTGGCGGAAATCCTGCACCGCGACCTGTCCAGCGCGACCGAAAAGCTGGTGCGCTACGCCCAGCGTTTTGAGATGGTCAAGCACGCCAGCGCCGGCGAGGCGCTGCTGGGCATCCTGCAACGCTGGGCCCCTGACGCCTCGCTGCCCGACACCGTGCGTGAGGAACTGCAGGGGGCGATGGACCAGCTCAGCCAGTGCACCCTGCGCCGCACCGACCAGGATCTGGACGAAGCGCCCCGCACCTACCTGCGCACCCCGGTTTATGTGGCCCTCTGCGAGCTGGAAATGGCCAACCGCCTGATCAAGCAGCTGGAATTCTTTGGATTCCGTGCCGCCGCTTTCGAGGACGCCGAAGGGCTGATGGACGCCTGCAGCCGCCACAAGCCGGAAACCATCCTGATGGATGTCAATTTCGGCGGCAGCGAACTGGCCGGCATCGCCACCGTCGAGGCGCTGCAGGAGCGCCACGACACGCCGATCCCCGTGATCTTCATGAGCGATGAGGACGGCACCATCGAAACCCGGCTGCGTGCGTCCCGTTGCGGCGGCGAGGAATTCTTCTTCCCGTCGGTGGATCCGGGCCAGTTGATCGAAAAGATCGAGACCTACACCCACGGCAATACCGTCGAACCCTACCGCGTGCTGGTCCTGGACGATTCCCGCGCCCAGGCCAAATTCATGGAGAACGTCCTGACCCGGGCCGGCATGACCGCCCACATCATTACCGACCCCATGCAGATCATCCACGCGCTGGAGGCATTCTCACCGGAAATCATCGTGCTGGACATGTACATGCCCGGCTGCACCGGCATGGAAATCGCCCGGGTCATCCGCCAGCAGGACCGCCTGCACAGCGTGCCGATCATCTACCTGTCCGCCGAGGACGACGTTTCCAAGCAGCTGCACGCCATGAGCCTGGGCGGCGACGACTTCCTCACCAAGCCGATCGACCCCAAGCACCTGATCGCCACCATCCACAACCGGGGCCGGCGCGCCCGCTCCCTGTTGGCGCTGATGATCCGCGACAGCCTGACCGGCCTGTACAACCACACCCACACGTTGCACCTGCTGGACCAGGAAATCGTCAAGGCGAAGCAGAAGGACCAGCCGCTGTGCTTTGCGATGCTGGACATCGACTACTTCAAGAAGATCAACGACACCTACGGCCACCCGATTGGCGACCGGGTGCTGCGCAGCCTGTCCATGTTCCTCAAGCAGCGTCTGCGCAAGACCGACCACATCGGTCGCTACGGCGGTGAAGAATTCGCGCTGATCCTGCCCAACACCCGGGAAAGCGATGCCAAGAACGTGATCAACGAAATTCGCGAGCGCTTTGCCGAGTTGTTGCAACCGGCCGGCGCCCAGGAGTTCAAGGTCACCTTCAGCTGCGGCATCTCCGCCTGGCAGGGTGACAGCGCCCAGTCCCTGTGCGAGCGCGCAGACCGGGCGCTTTACACGTCCAAGGAGCATGGGCGCAACTGCGTTACCACTGCAGAGGACTAAATCCCGGACATCAGGCAGCGGGCTCCACAGTCAGAAATACCGCTGTCTGATTCAGCAGCTGATAGGCCACTTCACCGAAGGTAATCGGCCCCGTCAGCTCGGCGGTGGTCCGACCTTCCAGCTCCGAGTATAGGTAGTTGAGGATACAGTTACAGCCAAACACCAGATTACCGGCATGGTCAGGCATGGCGGCGAGGAACGCGGTCGGGTAGTCTTCCACCGGCCGCGCGAAACGATAACTCACCCCCTCGAAGACCGGTGCATAAAGGTTTACCACGCCGGCCTGCTCGTCGACGGACTGAATGCTTACGTTGACCATTGCGCCACAGTAGTCCGCCACCAACGGCAGCTGCTGCTGACCGCTTTCGCGTAACACAAGATCGGCGAAGTTGTGAGGCTGGCCATCCACACGGCACCGACCTACTGCACGACTCGTTGCCTCGAACGTCAGCTCAGGACCGGTGCCTGCTTCAAACAGATTGACGATATGAACAACCGCGGAGAGGCTGTCATCCAGAGGCACATGGAGCACCACCGCCCGGTCACTGAAACACTCCCCGCTCCGACCATCAAAAACAACCGCTTTACCCTGAGCCAGCTCATCGAGATGCACACCAGAGACCCAGCCTACAATCGGTTTCAGGTACATGTCGGGAAACTCCGGCGCATGGTGCGCATAGGCTTCCAACACCTTACTACCGGCAGGCAAAATTATGATCGAATAGCCATTCTCAGGGGCATCTTCCAGAACATTGCGCAGCGTGATTTCGTCGTAGTGGTGCACGCTGGCGTCCCCGTCACCGAGATCTTGCACAAACAGCCTGTCGCGGCAACACTGGCCACCATCGCCAGTCATGAAGTATGGCGTGCTCCCTCCCACCCAGGTACCCCGAGGCAGAGTGGCCAATAACGCCTCATCACCGGCAATGGCCAAAGCCCTTCCCGCCTTGATCAGCTCGGCTGCCTCCGTTGGGGTCATCATCCCCGCCTGCGTGGTTTTGCTCACGAGTCTATCCCCTCAGCGCTCTCTCGAAATGTCGCCAACTGGGCGATTTCATGACCAAGCTGTTTTTCGTGCTTGATAAAAAATCGTCTGAGCGTGTTCACCCTGAGAATCTTCGCATCGTGACTGGTCAGGCCCGAAAACTCCTGCCGACTCCGGGCCAGCAGTAGCTTGAGACTCAGAAGGCGAATATCCATCGGTGTGTCAGAGGCCAATAAATTGAACCATACGGGATCACCGGTCGGCGGAATAACCTGCCGGGCAGCACCCGGCGAAGCACTTTCAGCCAAAGCACCTTCAAAGCCATGATCGGTACCATGCACGCCTTCGCTGATGGCATGGCGTATTTGCCAGGCAAGGTAAACGTCAATGTCTAGCAACCTGCACACTTGTCGATACCCCAGCCCGGCATTCAGACACTCAATCACCTTATGGGCCAGACCATGCGTATAGTCATCACCGGCAGGGCCAAGAAACGGTACCGCCTCTGGCGACTCTGTGCCCTGCTCCGGCAAACTGGCATGAATGTAGGTTTTCAAAGGGCCCACGTTGGCATGCCGCCAGCACGATTTTGGCTGTACAAATGCCGGCCGACCAAACCAGGACTTTCCGGTTCTGAGGTAGGCATGAAGCTCCCGACGCTGCGCATCCACTTTGATGCGGTCCACAACCCACGGTTCTTTCAATTCAAGTAACTGACGGCAGATCTCGGTGTCTCGCACGATACCTCCCTGGAAATCCCTATGCCTTGAAACACCCAGTCTGGCAGCATACTCCCGGGCCAGACAGCCAACTATCGCATCAATCGGCCGGGACTTAAGACCCAAGCCTACTGGGCACAAAAAGTACTGAACCTGAACGTATCGCTCAGGCATCACCTCGTGCCCGCCGGTTTGTCGGCGGGCGCTGCATGAAACCAATGTCGAATACCGACACGGCCCACCTTCATCGACAATGATTGTCATCAACGAAATGTCATCGCACACACGGCGATTGCTGTGTAACCTTTTTAGACCAATGTACGACAGGCAAGATTGTCAAAAAGTGTTGATCTGAGGCTAACAAGTACGCACCATTGAGGTAACGTGCCGTTATCTTCGGCGATCCTGTAAAACACCAAGGCAGACAGAACCATGTCGACCATACTTGTGCTCCATGGCCCCAACCTCAACATGCTCGGCACCCGGGAGCCCGAGGTTTATGGTTATGAAACACTGGCCGATATTGACGACCGCTTGCACCAGAAAGCGGCCGAGCAAGGTCACCACCTGCTGCATTTGCAATCCAATGCAGAGTATGAATTGATCGACCGTGTCCACGAGGCACGACAGGAAGGGGTGGATTTCATCCTGATCAATCCAGCGGCCTTTACACACACCAGCGTTGCCCTGCGCGACGCCGTATTGGCGGCGGAGATCCCTTTCATCGAAGTGCACCTCTCCAATGTGCACGCCCGTGAACCCTTCCGCCATCACTCCTATTTTTCGGATGTGGCGGTCGGCGTGATTTGCGGCCTCGGCAGCCAGGGCTATGACCTGGCGCTGCAGGCCGCACTGGCACGACTTTAGATTCAATGTCGACGAGAGCTGTCAATTAATTCCGGCGAGAACAGACTATGGATATTCGTAAAGTAAAGAAGCTGATCGAACTGATTGAAGAATCGGACGTGGAAGAACTGGAGATCCGCGAAGGCGAGGATACCGTTCGCATCACCCGTCGCCGCGGCCAGGCCGAATTCGCCCAGATGATGCCGGCCCATTATGCACCGGCACCCGCGGCCGCACCGGCACCGCAGCCGGCCTCAGAGCCTGCCGCAGCCGAAGCGCCGGCCGACAACACGCCGGCGGGCCACCAGGTTCGCTCACCGATGGTCGGCACCTTCTACCGCTCGCCGTCGCCCACCGCCAAGGCCTTCGTTGAAGTCGGTCAGACCGTTGCCGCCGGCGACGTCATCTGCATCGTCGAAGCCATGAAGATGATGAACCAGATCGAAGCCGACAAGAGCGGTACCATTGTCGACATTCTCGTAGAGAACGGGCAGCCGGTAGAGTTCGACCAGCCGCTCTTTATTATCTCCTGATCGAAGACGACTGACCCATGGCCATGATTGAAAAAGTCCTGATCGCCAACCGGGGCGAGATCGCGCTTCGTATCCTGCGAGCGTGCAAGGAGCTGGGCATCCGCACGGTTGCCGTTCACTCCCAGGTCGACCGTGACCTGATGCACGTCCGGCTCGCCGACGAATCCGTCTGCATCGGCCCCAACAGTGCGACTGAAAGCTACCTCAATATTCCTGCCATCATCAGCGCCGCGGAAGTAACCGACTCGGTCGGTATCCACCCGGGCTACGGTTTCCTGGCAGAGAACGCCGATTTCGCCGAACAGGTCGAGAAGAGCGGCTTCCGCTTTATCGGCCCACGCGCCGAAACCATCCGCCTGATGGGGAATAAGGTGTCCGCCATCAACGCGATGGTGAAGGCCGGCGTCCCCACCGTACCGGGCTCCGACGGTCCGATCACCAATGATGATGCGCACACGCTGGAAGTGGCCCGCAAGATCGGCTATCCGGTCATCATCAAGGCCGCTTCCGGCGGCGGTGGTCGCGGCATGCAGGTGGTGCACTCCGAGGCGTCGCTGCTGAAGAGCATCCAGATCACGCAATCCGAGGCCCGCAACGCCTTTGGTGACGAGACCTGCTACCTGGAGAAGTACCTGGAGCGGCCCCGTCACGTCGAGGTACAGGTCCTGGCGGACATGCACGGCAACGTGATTCACCTGGGCGACCGCGACTGCTCCATGCAGCGTCGTCACCAGAAAGTCATCGAGGAAGCCCCGGCGCCGAACATCGATCCGGAAGCGCGCGAGAAGACCCTGCAGGCCTGTGTCGACGCCTGTAAGGAAATCGGTTACGTGGGCGCCGGGACGTTCGAGTTCCTGTACCAGGACGGCCGCTTCTACTTTATCGAGATGAACACCCGGGTTCAGGTGGAGCATCCGGTGTCGGAAATGGTCACCGGCGTGGACATCGTCAAGGAGCAGCTGCGCGTGGCCAGCGGCCTGCCGCTCACCTTCTCCCAGGACGAGATCCGGGTGGCCGGTCACGCCATGGAGTGCCGGATCAACGCGGAAGACCCGCAGACCTTCATTCCCAGCCCGGGCCAGGTCAAGCACTTCCATGCCCCCGGCGGCAACGGCGTGCGGGTCGATTCCCACATGTACACCGGCTATTCGGTCCCGCCCTACTACGACTCGCTGATCGGCAAGCTCATCAGCTTTGGCGAGGATCGTGATACCGCCCGCAAGCGCATGAAGAACGCGCTGGACGAGCTGGTCGTGGAAGGCATCAAGACCAATCAGCCCCTGCATCGCCGATTGATCCTTGACGGCGGCTTCAAGAATGTGGAATTTACCATCCACTATCTCGAGAAGCTGATCAAAGACTAGTCGTGCCGCGTCAATGTGGTATTGACGGCCTCAGCGCCCCCCAATGATGCGTCGACGCGATGCGGCATTGGGGGCGCTGCCTTCAGGAAGGCTGATCGTTTCGCACTCGGGGTCAGACCGACTGCAGTCGCCACCCTCACATTGACGGAGTAACCCTATGCGCTGGATCCAGGTGCGCGTTCCCACCGATCCGGAACACGCGGATTTACTGGAGGATATCCTCATGGAAGCCGGCGCCGACGCCGTCACCATGGAGGATGCCGCCGACCAGCCCCTCTATGAACCGGACCCGGGCACCACGCCGCTGTGGGGCCAGACCCGGGTCACCGGCCTGTTCAATGCCGACACCGGCATCGACAGCCTCAAGGCCATGCTGGCCGAGGCCTACCACCAGCAGACCCAGCAGGAAATCGGCGAGATCGACGTCTCGCTGCTCGAGGACAAGGACTGGGAACGGGCCTGGATGGACGATTTCAAGCCGTTACGCTTCGGCCAGCGCCTGTGGATCGTGCCCAGCTGGCACGACGTTCCCGATGTGGAAGCCGCCAATCTGATGCTCGACCCGGGCCTGGCCTTCGGCACCGGCACCCACCCGACCACCGCCCTGTGCCTGGAATGGCTCGACGGCAAGCCGTTGCAGGACACCCAGGTGATCGACTACGGCTGCGGCTCTGGCATTCTGGGACTGGCGGCCCTGCTGCTGGGCGCCAAACACGTCATCGGCGTCGATACCGATCCCCAGGCCCTCGAAGCCAGCCGCGACAATGCGCGTCGCAACAGCATCGATGATCCGCGGCTCGACCTGTACCTGCCGGACCAGGAGCCGGACACCCAGGCGGACGTCCTGCTGGCCAACATCCTCGCCCAGCCGCTGCTTGGCCTGGCTCCCAAACTGGCCAGCCGGGTGAAGGATGGCGGCGACATCGTGCTGTCCGGTATTCTGTCCAACCAGGCCCGGGAGGTGATGGACGCCTACGAGCCCTGGTTTATCATGGACGAGCCGGTCCAGCAGGAGGATTGGATCCGCCTCACCGGACAACGTCGCGACAGATGACGACAACCGGCGGACCGTCTACACTGTGGCCCTCACAGATCCTGCGGCCCGCCGCTCCCATCGGGGCGGACAACAAGGACGGGTAGCCGGCCAGGCCAACATCGGCGAGCCTTCTGCAAGCCCACAATCGGGGCGCTTGCGAGGTTCTCCGGGCCTTTACGATGCGACAGGGATTCCGAGCCGTGACCTGCGACAGGAATAAAGGATGAGCCAGAGCAGTACGCTGACACGTTGCCCCCATTGCGACACCCGATTCCGGGTCACCGAGGAACAGCTCGGCATTGCCCGCGGCAAGGTCCGCTGCGGCAATTGCATGGAAGTGTTCAACGCCCTCGAACACAGCGAAACCGAAACCAGCAAGCCCCGGCCTGCTGCGACGGCCGCATCCCCTTCCAAACCTGAACCGGCACCGTCGCCCAGCTCATCCTCCAGTTCCTTTATGGAGGAAGAAGAACTCATCTTCGAAGACGATCCCGAAGAGGACGCCGCCGAGGGCAACTACGCCGGCACCAAGACCACCTTCGATGACGACGAGCTGAGCGACAGCTTCCTGAATTTTGACGAAACCCGGGACAGCGGATACCGCGACGACGAAGACGAGATCGAGACCGACATCGACGAGAGCTGGGCAGAGGCCATTCTCGACGAAAGCGAGTCCATGACCCGCAAGCCGCCGGCCTCCAGGCCCAGCCAGCCTGAGCCGGAACCGACGCCGCCGTCGGACGACGAGGACTTGCTGGACGACCCGTTCAGCCAGCGTACCGCCTTCCAGGCACCCAAATCCGAGCCGGAGCGCCCGCAACCTCGCCCCAAGGCCGAACCGGAGCCTGCCCCCGAACCGGACACCGAATCCTTCGGTCCGGCGACGGAAACGCCGCGCGCCCGGTCGGAGCAGCCGGCCCAACCAGAACTCGAGCCGGAGCCAGACGCCTTTCGACCGGAACGGGACGACCCACTGGCCGCCACCCGCCGGCTGGGCAGCAGCAACGCGTTCCAGGATCTGCGCCATGAACCGATCGCCATCGGCAAACCACAACGCTCCTGGTTGCGCCGCAGCATCTGGACGCTGCTCATCCTGGCGTTGTTGGGTGTGCTGGTCTCACAGGTCACCTATTTCCAGCTCGATCGCCTGTCCAGCATTCCGGAACTGCGCCCTTATTACGAACAGGGCTGCGAGGTCCTGGGCTGCGAGCTGCCGCCGCTGGTGGCCATCGACCGCATCCAGAGCCAGAAACTGGTGGTGCGCACCGATCCGCAACAGCGCGGTACGCTGGTGGTGGACGCGGTCCTGGTCAACGAAGCGCGCTTCGAGCAACCCTTCCCCAACATCGGCCTGACGTTCTCCAACCTCAACGGCGACGTCGTGGCGCAAAGCCTGTTCGAGCCGGATGAATACCTGTCCGGCGAGGCCCAGGACCTGTCGATGATGCCCAGCCAGACACCCATCCGGATTTCCATCCACATTCGCGATCCGGGTCGGGATGCCGTCAACTACAACATCACCTTCATCGCTCGTTCGACGAAGTAGAACCGCCTGACAGGCCGCCCGGCAGTGAACGCCGGGCGGCCTTTTCGTCAATAGCCGATTGACGAGAAGCCCGCCCCCGAAACGCATCACGGCGTCGAAAAGTCAACCAGATAGAGCGAAAAATAATCAATTTTTTCGCGACATTACCCCTTCAATCCCGTGAGGGTCAGGGGTATCATTGTCGCCCCTTGAGAACTGGTTGACTTTTAACCAGATCAACGAGGTGCGAGCAGATGCTACCCGAAGCGAAAATCGGTCCCTACACACTACCCAACTCGTTAATCGTTGCGCCCATGGCGGGTGTGACGGACCGACCGTTTCGTCTGCTCTGCCGTCGTCTCGGCGCCGGACTCGCGGTGTCCGAGATGGTGATTGCCGACAGCCGGCTCTGGCATACCCGCAAGTCCCGGCTGCGCCTGGACCACGCCGGTGAGCCAGAGCCCCGCAGTGTGCAGATCGCCGGCGGCGATGCCGAGATGCTGGCCAACGCCGCCCGACTGAACGTCGAAAACGGCGCCCAGATCATCGACATCAACATGGGCTGCCCGGCCAAGAAGGTCTGCAACAAGGCCGCCGGCTCCGCGCTCATGAAGGACGAGCCGCTGGTTCGCGACATCCTGCATGCGGTTGTCGACGCCGTGGATGTGCCGGTCACCCTGAAGATGCGCACCGGCTGGGACCGCGAGCACCGAAATGCGCCACTGATCGCGCGCATGGCACAGGACGCGGGCATCCAGGCCCTGTCGATTCACGGGCGGACCCGGGCCGACGCCTATAAGGGGGAAGCCGAGTACGACACCATTGCCGCGGTCAAGGCCAGCGTCGAGATTCCGGTCTTTGCCAACGGCGACATCGACTCGCCGGAAAAGGCACAGCATGTGCTAAAGCATACCGGCGCCGACGGCCTGCTGATTGGACGGGCCGCCCAGGGCAGCCCCTGGATTTTTCGGGAAATCGAGCATTTCCTGCGAACCGGCCAGCATATGGCCGGACCCTCATTGGACGAGGTCGAGACGCTGCTCATCGAGCACCTGATCGCATTGCACGGGTTTTACGGCGAACGCATGGGCGTTCGCATTGCCCGCAAGCATGTGGGCTGGTACCTCCAGTCCCACGACGAGGACAAACAGTTCCGCCGCCACTTCAACCAGCTTGAAGTAGCCCAGGCGCAACTCGACCACATTGAACAGTACTTTTCAGGCTTACGAAATGGAGAGGTATTCGCAGCATGACCGCTGAGACACTGGCCAACGAACAGACCACCAACCCCAACGGCGACGGCAATCCCGGCCTGCAGACGCCCGGGCATAACGGCACCACCGTAACCCTGCGCGACAGCGTCGAGGTTGCCCTGACCAACTACTTCGAGCAGCTCGACGGCGCCCCGGTCACCGACGTGTACCAGTTGGTGCTGAGCGAAGTGGAAGCGCCGCTGCTGGAGCAGGTCATGCGCTACACCCGCAACAACCAGACCAAGGCATCCACCATGCTGGGCCTCAACCGCGGGACGCTCCGCAAGAAGCTCAAGCAGTACGGTCTGCTATAATCGCGTAACCCGTTTCGACGAGGGCCTCCGGTAACCACCGCGCGGCCCTCATTTCGTTCAGTCCCCGGAAAAATCGTACTCTCATGGCAAACAAGGCTCCCACCCCGATCCGACGCGCCCTGATCAGCGTCTCCGACAAAACCGGCATCGTTGACTTCGCCCGCACCCTGAGCGCCCGCGATGTTGAACTCCTCTCCACCGGCGGTACGTTCCGCCTGCTCCAGGAAAACGGCATTCCGGTCACCGAAGTGTCCGATTACACCGGTTTCCCGGAAATGATGGCCGGTCGCGTCAAGACCCTGCACCCGAAAGTCCACGGCGGCATCCTCGGCCGTCGCGGCACCGACGACACCGTGATGGACGAGCACGGCATCAAGCCCATCGACATGGTGGTGGTGAACCTGTACCCGTTCGAGCAGGCCGTCGCCAAACCGGATTGCGACCTGCCTACGGCCATTGAGAACATTGACATCGGCGGTCCGACCATGGTCCGCGCCGCCGCCAAGAACCACGACGATGTGGCCATCGTGGTCAACGCCACGGACTATGATCGAGTCCTGGACGAGCTGGAGAACGACGGCGCCCTGAGCTACGGCACCCGTTTCGATCTGGCGGTGAAAGCCTTCGAGCACACCGCGGCGTACGACGGCGCCATCGCCAACTACCTGGGCGGGCGCACCGCGGACAACGACAACCCGGATTTCCCGCGCACCTTCAACACCCAGTTCGTGAAAGTGCAGGACATGCGCTACGGCGAAAACCCGCATCAGCGCGCGGCCTTCTATGCCGAGCGCAACCCGCAGGAAGCGTCCGTAGCCACCGCCAAACAGTTGCAGGGCAAGGAACTCTCCTACAACAACGTGGCGGATACCGATGCGGCCCTGGAATGCGTCAAGCCGTTCGCGGATCCGGCCTGCGTCATCGTCAAGCACGCCAACCCCTGCGGCGTGGCCATCGGTGCGGACATCCGCCAGGCGTATGACCTGGCCTTTGCCACCGATCCCACCTCTGCGTTTGGCGGTATCATCGCCTTCAACCGCGAGCTGGACGCCGAAACCGCCAAGGCCATCATCGATCGCCAGTTCGTGGAAGTGATCATCGCGCCGACCATCGCCGACGAGGCCGTCGAGATTGTCGCCGCCAAGAAGAACGTGCGCCTGCTGGCCTGCGGCGAGTTCGCCGACCAACGCGAAAAGGCCATGGACTACAAGCGCGTGACCGGTGGCCTGCTGGTACAGGACCGGGACCTGGGCATGGTCTCCATGGACGACGTCAAAGTCGTCAGTGAGCGCCAGCCCAGTGAGGACGAACTGAACGACCTGCTGTTCGCCTGGGAAGTGGCCAAGTACGTCAAGTCCAACGCCATCGTCTACGCCAAGGCCGGTCGCACCATCGGTATCGGCGCCGGCCAGATGAGCCGGGTCTACAGCGCCAAAATTGCCGGTATCAAGGCCGCGGACGAAGGCCTGGAAGTGCCGGGTTCGGTCATGGCCTCCGACGCTTTCTTCCCGTTCCGGGACGGCATCGACGCGGCGGCGGCAGCCGGCATCAAGGCCGTGATCCAGCCGGGCGGTTCCATGCGCGATCAGGAAGTCATCGACGCGGCCAACGAACACGGCATCGCCATGGTCTTCACCGGCATGCGCCACTTCCGCCACTGAGCCGACAGGACGACAACCATGAACATTCTGATTATTGGCAGCGGCGGTCGTGAACACGCCCTGGCCTGGAAGGCCGCCCAGTCCCCCAACGCAGACAAGGTCTTCGTGGCCCCGGGCAACGCCGGCACCGCTCGCGAGCCGAACCTGGAAAACGTCGACATCGACGTGATGGAACTGGACAAACTGGCGGACTTCGCCGAAGCCAACGCTGTCGGACTGACCATCGTCGGCCCGGAAGCCCCGCTGGTCGCCGGCGTGGTGGACCTGTTCCGCAAGCGCGGTCTGCGGGTCTTCGGCCCGGACAAGGGCGCGGCCCAATTGGAAGGCTCCAAGGCCTTCACCAAGGACTTCCTGGACCGCCACCAGATTCCCACCGCGGCTTACGCCAACTTCACCGACATGGACGAAGCACTGGACTACGTCCGTGAACAGGGCGCACCGATCGTCGTGAAAGCCGATGGCCTGGCCGCCGGCAAAGGCGTCATCGTGGCCATGACCCTCGAAGAAGCCGAGGACGCCATCCGCGACATGCTGGCTGGCAACGCCTTCGGCGATGCGGGCAACCGTGTGGTGGTCGAGGAATTCCTGGACGGCGAAGAAGCCAGCTTCATCGTCATGGTGGACGGCAAGAACGTGCTGCCGATGGCCACCAGCCAGGACCACAAGCGCGTCGGCGACGGCGACACCGGCCCCAATACCGGCGGTATGGGCGCTTACTCGCCGGCCCCGGTCGTCACCGATGCGGTCTACCAGCGCATCATGGACGAGGTCATCACACCCACCGTTGAAGGCATGGCGAAAGAAGGCCACCCCTATACCGGGTTCCTGTACGCCGGCCTGATGATCGACACCAACGGCGCGCCCAAGGTGATCGAATTCAACTGTCGTTTCGGCGACCCGGAAACCCAGCCGATCATGCTGCGCATGCAATCCGATCTGGCGGAACTGTGCTCTGCAGCCGTCGATGGCAAACTGGACCAGTGCGAATCCCACTGGGATCCGCGCGCGTCCGTCGGCATCGTACTGGCCGCCGGCGGCTACCCGGGCAGCTACGAGAAAGGCAAGGCCATCAGCGGCCTGCCGGAGAGTGAGACCGAGGGTGAGAAGGTCTTCCACGCCGGCACCAGGCTCGACGGCAATACCGTGGTCACCAGCGGCGGCCGGGTACTCTGCGCGACAGCCCTCGGTGACAGCGTCACCGAGGCCCAGAAGCGGGCCTACGAACTGGCTGGCCGCATCCATTGGGACGGCGCCTTCTATCGCAAGGACATCGCCTATCGGGCCATTGCCCGCGAGACCAAGGACTAAGCTGAACCCCAAGCCCGGTCACCGACCGGGCTTTTTTGTGCCCGCTCCACGGACAAGGACCCGTTATGCTGCGACCACTGCCTGCCGCTTTCCGCCCCTGTGCACTGCTGATACTCCTGGTGTCGATCCTGCTGCTGTCCGGTTGCTCCCGGGAGGCCATCTACGACGCCATGATGGCTCACGAACGCAAGGCGGCCGGCTTGCTGGATGCGCAAATTGAGGTGGGTGACCGGACCATTGCCTACCTGCACAACGAATACCCCGTCGACGGCCCCACCTTGGTCCTGCTGCATGGCTTTGCTGCCAACAAGGAAAACTGGCTGCGGCTGTCCCGCGAACTGACCGACCACTACAACGTCTACGCCATTGACCTGCCGGGTCACGGCGCCAGCGACAAGGACCTTGACCGGGATTACAGCATCGGCGCCCAGGCCGGTTATGTGAAGGCCATCCTCGATACACTGGACCTGAAGCGCGTCCACATGGTCGGTAACTCCATGGGCGGCGCGATTACCGCGCAGTTTGCCGCCACCTACCCGGACCGGGTGGCCAGCGCGACACTGCTGGATCCGGCCGGCGTCATGACGTACGACAGCGAACTCGTGGAGCGGGTCAAGGCGGGTGACAATCCACTGATCGTGGAGCAGCCCGGCGACTTTGAGAAACTGGTGGACTTCGCCCTGGAGCAGAAACCGTTTGTGCCCTGGCCCATCTACAGCGTGATGGAAGACCGGGCGCTGGCCGACCGGGCCATCCATCACCGGATCTTTGAGCAGATTGAAAAATCCGGTTATGACGCTGCCTTTCGCGACCATCTGGCCAGCATCCGTGCCCCGGTGCTGATTGTCTGGGGCCGGGACGACCGGGTGATCAACTATCGCAATGCCGACGTTTTCGAAGAGCGCATTCCCAACGCCCGCAAGGTCATTCTGGAGCATGTGGGCCATGCGCCGATGATCGAGGTCCCGGAGCAGACCGCCCGGTTAATCCGCGACTTTATTCAGGACCAGACCGACCGCTGAAGGCCGTCCGGCACTGGCAAACACTTCCAGCTTTCATATAATAACGACACGCTCTCACTGTCAGGGACACTCCATTGCATTGTTTCCGGGTCGCGGTTGGCCTCACTCTGTTTGCCTGGCTTCTCCCACTACGCGCCGAAACGCTGACCCTGGTGGCCGATTACTGGTGCCCGTTCAATTGTCAGCCGGAAAGCGACGATCCGGGGTTCATGATCGAAGTGGCCGACCGGATTTTCGGTCGCGCCGGCTACACCGTCATTTACCTGACCCGCCCCTGGAGCCGCGCCATCAAGGAAGTGGAATCGGGCCAATACACCGCCCTCGTCGGCACCGGCCGAAAGGAAGTGTCAAACCTCGTCTTTCCCAAACGCTATCTCGCCATGGCGCGACACACCTTCTTCACCCAGAGCGATTCCACCTGGCAATACAGGGACGACGATTCCCTATCCGATATCAGGCTGGGCGTGATCGACGACTATTCCTACGGCGATCTCAATGATCGCTACATTCTTCCCCATCGCGCGGACCGGCAGCGACTGATGATCCTCAACGGCCAGAATGTCCTCGGCCGCTTTCTGGAGATGCTGGGCCTGAAACGCATCGATGCCTTCGTCGAGGAGGAGGCGGTCATGCGCTATTACCTGAGCCAATCCCGCAATCCCACGACCCTGCGCAAGGCCGGCGTTGCGTCCAGTGAGCCCCTGTTCATCGCCTTTTCCCCAGCCGATCCCAATGCCCAGCGTTACGCCGACATTCTCGACAAGGGGGTGCAGGCGCTCTAGGAATCGGGGGAACTGGACCAACTGGCCGACAAATACCGCATCGTCCTGAACAGCCCCCAGGATTAAGACCCGCTTCCACAGCACTGGCGAGCCCCGACAGAACTTGTAACAATCGGGCCGTGGCGAAGGCGCATAGGGACATCACGACAGGCCAATCATGACTGAAGCACTCTGGATCTTTTTCGCTTTCACATTGGGCTTGCTGGCCCGCTCCGCCGGCCTGCCGCCGCTGGTGGGTTACCTGATCGCCGGCTTCACCCTCAATGGCCTTGCGGCGCCGTTTGACCTGCACACCGAGGACAATCTCATCCTCAGGGAACTGGCCCACCTGGGCGTCCTGCTCCTGCTGTTTACCGTCGGCCTCAAGCTGAAATTCCGCTCCATCATCCGCCCGGAAGTGATCGGCGGCAGCCTGCTCCATTTCGCCATCACCTGCCTGGTCTTCATGCCCGGGCTGTACCTGCTGCTGGATCTGAACACCACCGACGCGTTGATGCTGGCCATTGCCCTGTCGTTCTCCAGCACCGTGCTGGCCGCCAAGGTCCTGGAATCCAAACAGGAGTTGCGGGCGTTTCACGGCCGGGTGGCCATCGGCATCCTGGTGATGCAGGATCTGATTGCCCTGGTCGTCATGAGCCTGACCGCCGGCCATTCCCCATCCGTCTACGCGCTCCTGGTGTTTGCGCTGCCGCTCTTGCGCCCTCTGCTGTTTCGCTTACTGGATGCGTCCGGTCACGATGAATTGCTGGTGCTGCTGGGTCTGATGCTGGCCCTGGCCGTCGGCGGGATCGGCTTCGAGCTGGCCGGACTCAGCTCCGAGCTGGGCGCCCTGTTGATGGGAGCCCTGCTGGCCAAACATCCGCGCGCGGTGGAGCTGTCCAATTCCCTGTGGAGCGTCAAGGAAGTGTTCCTGGTGGGCTTTTTCCTGCAGATCGGGATGGGCGGATTGCCGGATGACCATGCGCTGCTGTTTGCCGTCGTGGCGGCCCTGTTGCTGCCGCTCAAGGGCCTGCTTTTCTTCGGGCTGTTGCTGGTGTTCCGTCTGCGGGCGCGCAGCAGCTTCCTGTCCAGCCTGCTGCTGACCAACTACAGCGAATTCGGCCTGATCCTGGCCAGCGTGGCCCTGCCCCAGTGGCTGGTGCCACTGGCCGTGACCGTGGCGCTGTCGTTCATCATCTCGGCGCCGCTCAACCGCCTGGCCCATCCGCTTTACGCGCGCCTGGCCCGCTACATCGACCCGCTGGAATCGAGCAAGCGCCATCCGGACGAGCAGCCGGTTTCCCTGGGCGACACCCGGGTGCTGATCATCGGTATGGGCCGGACCGGCACGGCCGCCTACGAAGAACTGCGACACACGGAGCCCCGGCTGATGGGGCTGGATTCCGACCCGGCGCGACTCAAGGGACACCGTACCGCCGGTCGCAACGTGTCCTTCGCCGACGCGGAGGATTTCAATTTCTGGCAAACCCTGGACATGCCCGAACTGGAAGCGGTCATCCTGTGCCTGCACGATATCGAGGGTAAGAAGATTGCGGCCCGCAAACTCCGGGAACGGGGCTTCACCGGTTTCATTGCGGCGCACACCCTGCATGAGGACGAGGTGCCGCAAATTCGCGAGGCCGGCGCCGACGACGCCTACCTGACCATGAACGAGACGGGGGTGGCCCTGGCCGGCCACGTCAACCAGCACCTCAACCCCGTGGACCGCACGCCCCTGCCGGAGAGTCTCGGCTAGACGCCTCAGCCGGGACGGTGACCGTGACTGCCGGGCACGTGGCTGTTTTCCGGCTCCTCCACCGGCTCCATGCGGTCCAGCTCATTCAGAATGCCGCAGTCCCGTGCGGGCTGATCCACATCGCACTGACCCTGAATGACTTCCAACTGACGCGCCAGCTGATTCAACTCCTCAACGCGGTGGCGAACATGCTCCAGATGCTCCCCCAGCAGCGCGTTGGCCTCACCACAACGGGCCTCGGGATTGTCCCGCAGCTCGAGCAGGTGGCGGACTTCATCCAGGGTCATGTCCAGTGACCGGCAGTTGGCGATGAAGCGCAACCGGTCGAGGAAAGCGTCCCCATAGTCCCGGTAGTTGGCCTCGTTGCGACCGGGCTGAGGGATCAGGCCGATCTTTTCGTAGTAACGGATGGTTTCCTGGGAAAACCCGGTCTTGCGCGCCAGGGTTCCGATTCGCATGACTCGTTGCCTCGCTTTCAGTTTTGGGCGATCGGGGCAAAGGCCCCGCCGGTCAGGGCCACCAGATCCGCTGGCGCCAGCGCGATTTCCAGTCCCCGTCTACCGGCGCTCACATGCACCGTCGGCAGCGACTCGGCGGAGGCATCCACCACGGTCTTCAGGCGCTTCTTCTGGCCCAGCGGGCTCACCCCGCCCAGCACGTAGCCGGTCACCCGCTCCACGTCCCGGGCCTCGGCCATGGTCGCCTTCTTGGCGCCGGCCGCCTTGGCCATCTGCTTGAGATTCAACTTACCGGTAACCGGCACAACGCCCACCGCCAGCGCGCCGCTGTCCAGTTTCACGACCAGCGTCTTGAACACCTGGTCCGGTGACAGCCCCAGTTTCACAACGGCTTCCTCACCGTAGCTTTCAGCGCCCGGATCGTGTTCGTATTCCTGGATCTCGAAGGCAATGCCGGCCTTGCGGGCCTGGTCAATAGCCGGTGTCATACAGGGGCCTCCCTGGTTTCGTGGTCGGCGGATGCGCTGGTCTGGCCGGCGCTGCCACCAAGAATCACCAACCGGTCTCCGGTCTGCAAGTCCAGCGGTGTCGTCCGGTCCGGATTCAGCATGACCCAGGAGCCGTTGCTGTCCGGCCGGGTCCGGAAGACACCCAGCGCGGTCTCGCCGTGACGGCCGGCCGCCGCTTCCAGGGCCGCAAAGTCAGGTTCCGTCGGTAAGTCGTAATCGGCGAAGTCGCGAAAGATGATTTCAGCGCCGCCCGGGGTAAACAGCTCTTCCAGCACCACCCGCAGCTCCCGACGCAGGGCCACCTGGGCCAGAATGTGACTGAGGATCATCGGGCTGACCATCGTCTCGCTCTGGTTGGTGACCAGCAGGGTTTCATTGTCCGGATCGCTCAGTTCCAGGATCACCTGCGGCTGGGCGTCGGCATCGGCCAGCACCTCCTGCAGTTGCAGGTAGCCCATCATGGTACGGGCATCGGCTTCCTCACCGGACGCCAGCCGATCGCTGCTGAGCAGCAGGATACAGTCGTACCCCGCTGGCTCCAGCGCACGCAGCTCGGCGTCCACCACGAAATCCGCCTCGATCTGATGGTGGCGGACGCCCTGGCTGTCGCCAAAGTACCGGTCGATCGCCAGTTGCCGATCGTCGGCGGGCACGATCGACACCAGGTCGACCTGGAAAGCGTGGCTGTCATAACCCGCCATTTCCGAAAGCAACGCTGGCACCCGATCGTTCCAGCCCAACATCAGGATCCGGTGGCGGGGACCGGTATGGGTCAGCGGCAGCACCGGCATCGCGCCGCGCTCAATCGTATCCAGTGGGGTCTTGAGATCCGCCGGCGGCTGGGTTTCCGAGTAATCCCGGGCCAGGATGATGAGACGGTCCTCGTCCCGAATCGGCGTGTCTGACGGGGCGTTCAGGCGAACCTGCCAGCCACCCGCTCCGTCCTGCAGAACCCCCAGCACAATCGCTTCCGGGCAGGTCCGGGCAAATTCCCCCAGGGTCAGACCTTCGGCGATGTCGCCGGAACGCACATAGATATCATTACCCACCCGCGCCGTGAGCAGTTCGTTCAGCACTTCCGACAGCCCGGGATGCAGGATGGTCTGAACCATCAGCCGGCTGATCACCGCATCGCCGGCAATCACTTCCAGCGGTCCGGGATAGGCCCGTTCCACCACCGCCTGCTTGCGGATATCGTCGATCTCGGCGACCACGTAAGGCAAGGGCCGGTGCTGATATTGGGCCTGGGATGCCATCGACAGCAACGCCTTGACCGTGCGGACATCGGCCGATACGAGGCTGTCGGAGCCATGCTCACGCCCGCTGGGCACGATCACCGCCGCCGCGTCCAGACAGGCCGCCCGGTGCAGGGCTTCCGGCTGCAATGGGGTACCCGAGCGCAGTACGATCTGGCGCGCGCGCCGGCCAATCTCCCGGTCGCTGCTCAGGCTCAGCACCTGTTCCGAGGACACTTCCTCCGACAGCACCACCATGCGCAGTCGGCGCGTGGCATGCAGGGCCAGGAAACGCCGCACCCGGCCACTGGAGGCCAGCAGCTCCTGGATCAGGGGAATCGTCCGGTTGTTCCAGCCGAGAACCACCACGTGATGGCGCAGGGTGACCGGCGTCAGCCCGCGTTCAAGATCGGTCATGCGGGCAATCAGCGAGCGGGTCAGGATCGCCACCAGCGTGCCCATGAACACCACATAGCCGGTGATCGTCAGCAGGGTCGATACCAACCGCCGCCAGTCGCCCTGGTCATCCCCCAGGTAACCGGGGTCCGTCAGCCGCAGGAAGGCCCACCAGACCGCGTCACCGAGGTCGCCGAAAGAGTCGCTGCCCGGCCAGACCAGCAGTCCGCCGACCAGGGAAATCAGCCCGATAAAGACACCAACGACCAGCAGCTGGAAGAGCGCACCTTTCACAAACTGGCGTTCAACGATGTACTTCACTCGGTCCAGGAACGGCAATGGCAGCATGGGCTGTCCTCTTACGTGAACAAAATCATCATGTTGGCAAATCCGGAAGCGGTCAAGGCAAGCCACCACCTCCGACGCAGTTAGCGGTACGTCGACAATATTTACAGGAAGAACCGACGTTAGCGGTTCAGGATCTGCAAGTGGTCAGAAACCACAGCATTTTCCCGGATGGCACCAATTATGCTCAATTCCAGTTCCGGGGCCTATTCAGCCTGCCAGTGTAAGGCGATCTGACTGGCCCTGAGGGAGCATTCTCCAGCTTGCCGCCAGACCTTAATGGCGGCTGGAGAGAGGGCAGTCTCCCCGGGCATCAGGAGCATTGAGTGCCTGTAAGAACGGCCGAGGCTGTCCGCCCTGATTCCTGCCTAGTGAACGCGGCTCCGGTCAAGGTAGCCGCACAGTTGCGCCGACTCACGACGAACTTGTGTTCAGAGGCACTAGGCTATGCACAACCATAAAACGCTCATCTGGCTGGCGCCCGGTGGAACGGTACCGGATTCGTGCAGCGAACTGGCCCGACACTGGGCCCTCTACCCGGCGGATCTTACGATACCGCCGCGTCGCCGGACCGCCACCCTGCCCAAGGTGCGGGTCGGCGTGATCGACCTGACGCACTTCACGCCGGAACTGGCCCCGCTACTGGAGGGCTGGATCGAAGCGCTCTGTCCCACCCAGTGGGTCGGCCTGCTGGCTGAACAGCCGGAACCGGACAGCCCGCTGAGTGAGATTGTTGCCGCTCACTGCATGGATTACCACACCCTGCCCTACGACATGCTGCGCATGGACAACGCCCTGGGCCATCTGTGGGGGATGGCGGATCTGTTGAGCCGCCTGCAGGGCCGCGTCCGCCAGCCGTTCCAACTCCACGCGCTGGCCGGACGCTCACCGGCCATCCAGGCAACCCGGGCCCTGCTCCGGCGCCTGGCCCAGACCGCCGAGCCGGTGCTGATTACCGGCGAGAGCGGCACCGGCAAGAACGCGGCCTGCCGGTTCATCCACGAGCATTCGGCGGTCCAGCAAGGGCCGTTCGTCACCGTTAACTGCGCGGCCCTGCCGGTCAATCTGACCCAGAGCGAGCTGTTCGGCCACGAGAAAGGCGCCTTCACCCATGCGCTGACCGCCCGCCCCGGCCGCATCGAACAGGCGGACCGCGGCACGCTGATCCTGCGTGACATCGACGAACTGCTACCGGAACAGCAATCCACCCTGTTGCGTTTCCTGCAGGAAGGGCTGGTGGAACGCCTGGGCAGTCAGCGCCAGCGCCGGGTAAACGCCCGCGTCATTGCCACCAGTTCGCAACCGCTGGAGCCGCTGGTGGCGCAGGATCAGTTCCGTGCCGACATTTTCTACCGGTTGGGCAACCTGCAGGTGTCGCTGCCTCCGTTGCGCGACCGTCTGGAGGATCTGCCCGAACTGGCCAGCTCGATCCTGCGGGCCGCCGCCCGGCATGGCCGCCACCATCGCCGGCGATTGTCCGAAGACGCCATGGCCAGCCTGCTGGAGCACAACTGGCCGGGCAACCTGCGTGAACTTCAAAACCGGCTGCAACGGGCCATCCTGCTGAGTGAGTCAGACACCATTACGCCGGCCGACCTGGGCCTGCAGACTCATACCCCGGATGCCACTGTCTCTGCCCAATTCTCCCTCGCCCGCTTCCGCGCCCGCGCCGAGCGCGAAGCCATTACCCATTGCCTGAATCTCTCCAATAACAACATTTCCGCGGCCGCGCGCATGCTGCAGATCTCGCGCCTGTCGCTCTATCGGCTGATGGCGAAGCACGGTACCGGCCCCACCACGCCGGAATCCGGTCGGTCATCGGTCGTCCGAAAAGGAGGATTGTCATGATCCGCTATGCCCTGGTTCCCGCTGTCCTTGGCAGCAGTCTGCTCCTGCAACCCGCCCTCGCCCAGACGTCAACCGCCGACGAGGAGGCCCAACGTATCAACGAAAAGGCCAGCGAAATCGCGTCGATCACCACCGATCGGGGAATCGTGACGCGCCCCGGCAAGTTCGTCATCGAACCTGCGTTTTCCTACGCCAACAGCAACTCGACGCTGGTGGCGATCGAGGGGTACACGGTCATTCCGGCGCTGCTGGTCGGGCTGATCAACGTCTCCGAGGTGCAGCGCGATATCTTTGTCGGCGCGCTGACCCTGAAATACGGCATTACCAGCCGTCTGGAAACCACGATCCGGGTTCCCTACCTGGATATCCACGAAGATTTACGCGAGCGCGAGGCGTTCCAGGGCACACCGGTGGACCGGCTGACCGAATCGTCCGGCCAGGGTCTGGGGGACATTGAGGCCACGCTCCGCTATCAGTTCAACGACGGCGTCGAGGGCTGGCCCTACATCATCGGCACCTTCCGGGTGAAGGCCCCGACCGGGGAGGGGCCCTACGACGTGGACCGGCGTGTGCTGGAAGACAGTCAGGGCAACCCGATTGGGGTGGCCTTCACCGAGCGCCCAACCGGCTCCGGTTTCTGGGGTGTGGAGCCGGGCTTCTCCTTCATTTACCCCTCCGATCCGGCGGTGCTGTTCGGCAACCTCAGCTACACCTACACCATCGAGGAAGACGAGGGCGTCGAGAACGGCGGCACCATTGATCCCGGCGATATCATCCGCTTCGGGTTCGGGATGGGGTTTGCCTTCAACGAGCGCACGTCGTTCAGCCTCGGCTATGATCATTCCGTGATTCCCAAGACCGATGTCGAGTTCGACAACGACCTGAACAACGCGCAGTTCGATCGTATCCAGGTGGGCTCACTGTCCTTCGGACTGTCCCAGCAGCTGACGCCGGATACCAGCATGAGCCTGTCCGTCAGTATCGGCGTCACCGAAAACGCCCCCACGACGGAACTCACCCTCAAATTGCCGATCGCCTTCTGAAGACACGCCCCGGCTCAGCGAGCCGGGGTTTGCAGGAAGTTGTCAGGCAGGTAGCTGGGCAGACCGACGTTGTTGAGCTGAATATTCAGCGAGCGGATGTTCTGGATAACCCGTTCATTGACGTCATTCTGGATACGGGTCGCCCAGGCGCCACTGCGCAACTCGCTGGCCACGATGGTGGTGGCATTGGCGCCGGTGCTGATCATCGGCGAGCTGATGGTCGTACCTTGGGCAGGCGATGATGAGGCCACCGGGGTGGACTGACCCGAGCTGCCGCCCACACCACTGCCGCTGCTGCCGGATGTCGGAGACGCGGCCGGACGGGAGACCTGCACCTGCTCAATCTGGTGCGCCACGGCGCCACTGCCGACGGACTGATTCAGGTTGGGAATCAGCAGCCGGTTGATCACTTCGATCTGGCCGTCGATGGCCACCACCTGCTCCAGCCCGATGCTGATCTCCAGGTTACCAATGCGGAAGCCACCCCGTTGCTGATCCAGAATCGGATCGTCCAGGGTCGACAATCCCCATTCGGTGGCCGCACCGACCGGACCAGCGCCCGCGACGCCTGCTACGAGCAAAGCCAGCATGAGCGCTGTGTGGCGAGGCGGTTGTTTGTTTTCATTGTGGGTTTCCATAAGTGTCACCATTCCACACCGAGCGGCGCAAACAGCGTCGGTGCCGCGAGGGCCGAGTCGCCCGGTGCATTGTTGTTGCTGATCGGGGCACGGGCCACCTGTCGCCACTCCACATCCCGGTTGAAGTGCGCCCGTCCATCACCGAGGTGGCTGCGAATCACAAACGCCACCCCATCCCAACGTGACTCGAAATCCTGATGGGTGAAGACCTTGAGCCCGCGGGCCGGATCGCCCACCAGGACTTCCTTCTCGGTGATCCCCTTGACGATGACGAAGTGGCGGAAGCCATTCATGTCCAGCAGCACGATCAGGGGAATCCTCACCTTGTCCCGGATATCCGCCAGGCCCATGCGGAAGCCGTCCGCCTGGAATCCCTGGCCCTCCAGGTAATGTTTCATGTCGAGCATGGAGAAGCCCTGTTGCCGGACCTTCTCCTCATCGGCCACCGCGATCATCGAACGAAACACGGTCTGTTCACTCACCGGGTGACCGTAATGGTAGGTCAGCAGCGACGCCAGGGCCGCCGAGCCGCAGCTGAAGTCATACTGCTGCTGCACGACGGTCAGGAAGCGACGCTCCTGAAAGCTCATGACCTTGACGGGCATATCGCCGCCCAGTCCGGGCAACCGGACGGTCCCTGCCAACGCCAGGGGACTGACAGCGACCAGCCCGGCCCACACAAGTGCGGCAGCCCTGTTCCCCATGGCGCTTCTCCTCTAATGGTTGATCAGGACATTGATCTGTGTGCTGTCCTGGATCACCACGTGGTTACCGGTGTTCTGGATCACCGTCGCGACACCATTCATGTTGTCAAAGGCATGATCCGAAATGACGTTGTCACCCGTGATAACCGTACCGTTGAGCACGTTGTCGGCGACGATCGCATTCTGGTCGGTGTCGTTCACCTGCCACTGGAAGGGGATGCCCTGACGGCCATTCGCCTCCTGGAGTTGGTCCGCGCTGAGCGCTTCACCGGTGAACAACGCGTCATCGGCAGCGGCCAGCGAACTCAACAATGGCAGAACTATCCAGAGTGCGTGCCGGGTATTACGCCGTCTTTCAACCATGGCTGCACCTCCTGGAAAAAAGGATCACGCCCGCAGCTGGGGCGTGATCCGAGCCGATCACTGACCTGCAGTCAGGTTGGACTGCACACTCACGTTGGCCTGAGTCACGCTGGCGTTGCCGGCGTTCTGGGCAAAGGCACCGACACCGGTGAAGTTGGCCGACCCACCGGAGATCTCGTTGGAGTGGTTGACCCAGGTGTAGGCCCCTTTCTTGTCGGCACTGCCGTAGTTGGTGGTCACACCGGACACACTGCCTTCAAGATCGGCATTGTTCAGGAAGACGCTCAGACTCAGCGAGTTGGTGCTGTTGTTCGAGTTGTCGCTGTTGTCTGAGTTGTCGTTGCCGCTATCCACCGTGTTGTAGGAATCGGCGGTATTCATGCTGTTATCCGAACTGTCGCTGTTATCGGAGTTGTCGTTGCCACTGGCAAGATTGTTGTTGGACGCTGCGGTATTGGTGCTGTTATTGGAGTTATCGCTGTTGTCCGAGTTGTCACTATTGTCGGAATTGTTGCTGTTATCCGAGTTGTCGTTGCCGCTGGCAAGCGTGTTATTGGACGCGGCGGTGTTGGTGCTGTTATTGGAGTTGTCGCTGTTGTCCGAGTTGTCGCTGTTGTCGGAATTGTTGCTGTTATCCGAGTTGTCGTTGCCGCTGGCAAGCGTGTTGTTGGACGCAGCCGTGTTGGTGCTGTTGTTCGAATTGTCGTCATTCGAATCAGCGGTCGCGGTGTTGGTACTGTTATCGGAGTTGTTGCTGTTATCCGAGTTGTCGTTGCCGCTGGCAAGCGTGTTATTGGACGCGGCGGTATTGGTGCTGTTGTCAGAGTTGTCGGAATTGTCCGTGGAGTTGTCGTTTCCGGAGTCGGTATTGCCGGAATAGCCGTTGTTCGCGGTGGAGGTGTCATCCGCGTTTGTATTGGGGCTACCGTCACCGCCCTGGTCGCCACCCGCCAAGGCAGCACCGGACAGACCGAGACTCATCGCAATAGCCATCGCTAGCAAGCTTTTCTGTGCTCTCATGATCCCATTCCTTCTATCGTATTGGCATTGTTATGGATCCACGTCGGTGCCGTGTCCGTTCGACGACGGCGGACCAAGGACGCATGATCCGCGAAGGTAGCCAGAGCGATTCCCGTGCCAATCGCCCGGTTTTCGGCCTAACCATCTCATCCATAAGGATTTTCAAGGCGCCCCATAACCGTGCCTGTGGATCAGGCCTACGGGACTGTTTCACCGCTGAAACAGGCCGATGGCGGTTTCTTCTGAGGCGTGGGAAAAATTGATTGGCAACTCAATCAGATAGGAAAGCAATGGGGTGTATCTGCAACTGACGGCGTCACTCAGGCATATCGGGATAGGGGGGAGCCTTCTGGCTCCGCCCCTCCCACACCACCCGGCAAGCGGGTCCGCACCGGGCGGTTCGAGAAGTTGAGGTTTACGAGAGACGCGGCACGCCTAACCGGTCGAAGT
>NZ_RHGZ01000037.1:0-33250 GCF_003789045.1 Marinobacter sp. R17
TATGGATTGCCGGAGTTGGCAGTACGGTAACGGGTTGAATCAAATCACTGAATCGCCGTGGTACGTGATCCGTATGCCCGGTGATGTGGGAGGAGGGGCATCGTGAGGTGCCTCCCTATCCCGATTAAGGCTAATCGAGAATGAACATCGAAAATATAAAAAATCCGAAAGTTGTTAATTTCTCTGAGGCCGACGAGTACCAAGGTATGCCAGAGATAGTTGAGGTTTCCTACGATCTATGGACCTTACGGATTACATTACGATTTGAAGAAGTCGATCACCCGGTTTATGTAGAGTTTGATGATATAAAAGGTTTTAGGGTTCTCGATGAAGGTGATTTAAACGAATTTTGGGCGCCTGAAGTAAGAGTAGAAGGTTGGCTTTGGAGCATAATGTCAGGTGGCTGGTATGATCTGGAATGTATTCGCCCTGGCTTTGTTACGGGAGTTACTGGTGGATATGAAGAGTACTTAATGTTAGGTATTAATGACTGCGTGAGTGTAATTTCATATGAAAAGCCTACTATCAGAGCTCCCAAGCCTTAACAAGCGTAGGCATACGACAGTCAAACCGCTGGCGCGTTTTGCCTGCGCATGCTACGGGCGTTAGCCAGAACCGAGGTAAAGGTTTTTGAAAATCGCTCTTGCAATGATCATATCCGCAATTGCCTTGGTTGCGTTTTTATCGTATCTGACCGATCGAGTTACGGACGATGAGAGGTTTGCTCACTTCGAAGAGGCATGTCGAACTGCACAGGAACAAGTCTTTTCGAAGGTACTTTCTAACAGCATTGCTTTGGAGTATTACCCCGTTTCGGGTGTAAACGAACAAGATTACTATCCAACAAAATTGGCTTCTGAGCTATTAAGCGAGCCGGAAAGGTTTCAAACCGTACAGCTTCTATTCAGCAGCGATGATTTGAGCTCCTCAAGACCGCGGACCAATTTGCTTTGCGAGGGAAGCTTTATAATCTCTGCGACCAATAAAGATCAGCTCAAGCTAGGGCTGTGCGGCATGGTTGGAGGAAAAGAACATTATCGGCAACGTCAAAGCAAAACCAATGTGTCTGATGTCGTTATCCGCTATCGGTATGGACCTCGTAATAAATACGATGTGAGGAAATTTATTTTCCTTATTGAAGACTATAAAAATGGTGAGCTTTTGGCGCTACAGAGCAGTTACCAACTCCTATTGGGCCAAATGGCAGAGAAAGAAAATCGGGTTTGGCTTGGCTGGGGCGCTGCAGAAGGGGCTCGCAATTGTCAGCTCAGCCCTCCGAAAAATTTTGTGCTGTCTGTTGTGGCACCCAATGGCTAACAAGGCCAGGCACGGCGACGCCTACTGCATTGCGGCTTCGCCTTCATTCCGCAGTCGCGCATGCTGGCTGGCGTTATGCAAAACGTTCGTCTTGACGTACGTACCTATAGGCGTACACTTTGATTAAAAGTTAAACACGCAAGAGGTGCGTCATGACCGGAATCACAGCAACTGAGGCGCGCAGCAACCTTTATCGGTTGATTGATGAAACTGCGGAGTCCCACCAACCGATCATCATCACGGGTAAGCGGAACAAAGCTGTTCTGGTATCCGAAGAAGACTGGTCTGCTATTCAGGAAACACTATACCTGCTCTCAGTACCAGGTATGCGGGAGTCTATTCGTGAGGGGATGGATACCCCCGTGGACGAATGCGATAAGGAGCTGGACTGGTGACATGGAAGTTGGTTTACACCAAGCAAGCCCAGAAAGATGCAAAGAAGTTGGCCTCCAGTGGCCTAAAACCAAAAGCCCAGGAACTCTTAGCGCTGATAGCGGATGATCCATACCGCAAGCCGCCTCCGTTTGAGAAGCTCATTGGTGATCTTGCGGGAGCCTATTCACGCCGAATCAATATTCAGCACCGTCTGGTTTACCAAGTGCTAGAGGACGAGCAAGTGATAAAAGTCCTCAGGCTCTGGAGCCACTATGAATAATGCATAACCAACCGCTGTTGCCGGACAATTTTTCCACCGCTTCGCGGCTCCAAAATTGCCTCAAAGCTTCGCGTTGCGTTTCGTCGTCGACAATGCATCGAGTATTTGAATGAATGTAGAAGTCATCGGTGATCGCGAATTTATCGCCTCCGTTCAGGAGCAAGATGGTGTTTGGGTGCTCATGGCTGGCCAATCACTTTATGCCTTACCAACAGAGGGCGGCAGGGCTCTTCCTGTTTGGTCGTCAGCAGAAAAAGCAGAAGTGTTTTCCGAGAAGTTGGGCCAAAAAGGGCTGTCATCGATGTTTGTCCCGATGAGCAATTTCCTGGGTACTGCCTGGTTGGGTTCGCCAAGCTTACAAATCATCGATGTTTTGGCTTCGCCCCGCTACGGCCAAGATTCTCTCACTTACACCGCCGACGAACTCAGTGCCAGACTCAAAACGTAACAGGTGGGTGAAGCTGACCGTGGACTTCCCCCAGCGCGGTAGCGCCTCCAAATTGGTCGATTCGCATGGTGTTAAATGTAAGGAAATGATGAACAACATTCCTCGCTTCAAAAAGGTAGAGGTCTTGGTATTGGGTGTTGTTCTGCCCGTGGTGCTGATTGGTCACACGATGCTGCTTCTGTCGAACGCTGAAGCAGTTTTCTGGGGGCGTGGTTCGAACGCTGTTTATCACGGCTCCGGTGCTTATCTGGTCTCACTGTTGTGGTTTGGTGTGGCGGGCCTGCTTATCGGGCACTTTTGTCTTCGAACATACCAGATATTTTCACCGGCAAATCACAGGATGCTCATGTGGGTGTCGGCCATCCTGGTGCTGGTGGGCTTGGTCTCAGCTATTGTGCTGGTCTAGACACATAACAAGGGCCGTGGACTTCCCCTGGGGCTTCGTGTGAAGCGATACCAAACGCCCGTTGATGACAACAAAGGAGCAAAGGAATGCTGGACGTCATCTTCTTCGTCGTGTTCTTGATCGTTGCCGTTCGAATCGCACTGTCTGTCCGTCGGGAATCATCGATTTTTGACGAATTCCAAAGTCCCAAGAGCCTTGCCTGGTTCGTTCTTTTGTTGCCTCTCGCTCCGCTCGTGCTCGTTCTCCTTCCTTATCAAACCGGCTGGCTACCGGCGGCTATTCTGGCCATCGTTTGCTGTTTACCGGCTTTGTTGGCGTCTCGCCGATGTATTGCGGTGTTTGAAACGTCGGGAACATCCCGGAGCGATGCGGCGATCAAGTCTGCACATACCGCCTTCGGTGCGTCACTTGCGGGTCTGATTTACGTGGCTCTTTCCGTGGTCCTGATCGTCTATGTGAGTGGCCTTGGTCAGTCTTGATTGCCTTTGCCAGGTGCGGTATTCCCGATTATGCCCAAATTTCAGGTTCTTCTACGAGGCGAAAATTTTCCCATCAATTGGGAATACGGCACCCGGCTCACGGGGTTCTACACGACGCGTTACGTTCGGGCTAATAGCGTCGACGAGGCGGAGCAAAAAGCGCTCGATCTGGTGCGCCATGACCCGGACTTGCTGTCGATGCTCAGTCCAAACCGCGAAGCCGACCCCCAGGTTTATCTCGAACAAATTGCCCAAGCGCCCTGGTGGAAAAAACGGGGAGGCAGCGGCTATACCTTCTACCCGATGGAAGAGGCGTAAGCTTGAGTGGTGGGCTGGCGTGAGCAATTGAATGCTTAGGCCTTTATCTCAGCTCTGAAAAATAATCCCCAAAGACTCGTTGTCATCACCCCACTTCTGGTATACACGTGAAACGGGTGCCGGAGTTTTGTAGCATTCACCTGAATCCAGACGTCCAAACCGCCCCCCACAGGAAGTGGAGTCCACCTATGCAGCCAAAAGACATCGTGGCGCAGTTTATCGCCGATATTCAGGCCCAGCGTTTCGATGAGGCGAAGGCCCTGCTTGTTGAACAGGGGTTCGAGTATGTCGGGCCGAACATGCACTTGCTCAGCCGCGATGACATGCTGGCCTATCAGTTCGGCATGGCGGCCATCCAGAAAGATCTGATCGTGCGCCAGCTCAGTGCTGACGATGATCACGTCTTCGCGATCCTGGATTACCAGACCTACTTCGAGCCCATCGGGGATGTGCGACTGGCGGTCTGGTTCCGCGTCCGGGACGATAAAATCCAGACCGTTGAAACCTTCTACAACGCCGCGGTGGTCGAGAACATGCTGGGCGGCAATCTTCCTTCGGCCGAGTAAAGGCATCGGTTTTCCAGGCGGTCCTGAGCGCTCCGGGCTGATTCGAACGACGATAGGTCAATGCTTTTGCCTGTGTTCAAAACACTCTTTCTCTTCCTGGTCACCGCCCTCGCGGAAATCATAGGCTGTTATCTGCCGTACCTGTGGCTGCGCGAGGGGAAGAGCGCCTGGCTGCTGGTGCCGGGCGCGTTGAGTCTGGCGGCTTTTGCGTGGCTGTTGTCGCTTCATCCGACCGCGGCCGGTCGGGTGTATGCGGCGTACGGGGGCGTCTACATCTTTGTCGCCATCCTGTGGCTCTGGGCGGTGGATGGCATCCGGCCCACGGTGTGGGATCTGGTGGGTTCCGCCGTGGCCCTGGCCGGTATGGCTATCATCCTGTTTGCGCCCCGGGGCTCCTGATGATGTGTTCCGGTCAGAGTAAACCCGTGGAAGCGGTTATTCAGGAAGAAACCACCGGCTGCGGGATAGCGGCCTGTGCCGCATTGGCCGGCGTCAACTACGCCGAAGCGAAACGTGTTGCAGCGGCTCTGGGCATTCACGCGTCAGACCGGTCATTGTGGTCTGATACGGCGTCTGTGCGGCGGCTGTTGGATGCGTTCGGGATGGCTGCTGCGCCGGGCGAAACGCCGTTTGAGTCCTGGGAGGCGCTGCCGGATCGGGCCCTGTTGGCCATCAAATGGCATCTTGAGAGCGGTAAGCCATTTTGGCATTGGGTGGTGTTTGCCAGGGACGGTGGCCAGGCGGTAGTCCTGGATTCGCAGATGGGCCTGAAGTCGAGCGTCCGGCGTGACTTCGGGCGTATTAAGCCCCGGTGGTTTATTGAGGTCGTGGGGGCATGGTGAAAGCAAGGGCGTTGGAGCCGGTTCTTTCCCCTGATGAGCCGGTAGAAATCATTCATCTTGAGTTTGATGTGGACGTTCTGGTTGTCACCGTATCGATCGATAATGAACGGATTGATGTGGAATTTGATGCCCCTGTAGGATTTCGGGCCCTGGATGAAGGAGACTTGCTTGAGTTTTGGCCTGAGTGCTCGACCTTCAATGGCTGGTTGTTCCAGGTTCAAGGTGGCGGCTGGTTTGCTCAGGAGTCCATGCGCGGAGGCTTTTTGAGTTCCGGCAATCGCGATGTGAAAGAGTACTTCATCATTGGGTTGAACTACTGTGTCAGCGTGTTGGGCTGGCACGATCCGGACGTTAATGCGAGTACCCGCTAAAGATGTCATCCTGACTGCGCTGAGGATTCCGCCGCTCTTATGCCACCAAGGTAATCGAGGTGTGAGATGGAGATTGATGAAGAAAAGATTGATGAGGTTGTCCTCGCCCTATTTCATCTGACGCTGCATAACGGAGATCGGGCTTGGAAGTCGTTTGATTGGGATGTGACGAACCGGCTTCATGAGAAAGGTTATATCGACGACCCAGTAAACAAGGCGAAATCGGTGCAATTAACTGAAGAGGGCCTGAAAGAATCTGAGCGTCTTTTCCACAAGCTTTTTACCAAGGCTGGATAGATCCCCGCCGAGGTTGTTGATCACTCGATATGGTGACATGTCCTGACTCTGTCGGATCTTCTGGTTTGTGGCTTTATATCTATCGGCGGCATGATGACTAATCAGGAGCGTGCGAAGCATGCAGCTTATCAAATGCACCGGCAAACTTCGCAAAGAGATGGGGGTCGCCGATGGCGATTTGCATCTGGACGAGATTGCGGGTGACGGACTCGGTCCATGGCACGCCAACCTTCTCTATATCAGCGGTCGCAAGTGCGTTTTATGCGCCAACGATAAAACATTGATCCACTTTATCGTGCCAGATGTTCGCAGAGCCGAGGTTCGGCAATTTCAGGCGATGTTTTTGCAAGGTCTGGAAACCTTGCTTTTGCTGCTTGGGGTGGCAGATGCTCAGCGGGCTTCAATCCTCCCGGAATACGCTGACGTTCACATTGGAAAATCCAACAGCCGGTCCGTTTTGGGTTCCATGAACGACCTTGCCTTTCAATATGAGTTCCTGATTCGGAGGGCGGGTGGTCTATATGCCGCCGACGTTCCCGGGATTATCTACGAGCTCAATCAAATGCCTATGCGCTGCAAAAACCTGCAGTCTGCGATCATTCCTCGTCAGGCTTTCAGTCGATATTGTGAGACGGCAGGGTAGGTTGAGCTGATGTAGGCCGCTCAACCAGTTACGGCCTGGTTCAGGCACAACGCAGGTAATTCTTAATGTAGCCGACGCTTTAGCTTCGGAGCAGGCGGTAGCTTGCCAGATTGTGTCGGGGGACTACGTCCCCTCCGAAGCTAAAGCGTCGGCTACACGTACGAACAGCTTCAAACTGCGGAGCATCTAACAGGCAATGGCGTGTGTACGTGCTTCAATAACAACACACAGGCTGGAAAGCCTCGAATTTGCCTGCTTAACCCAAGGAACAGGGAATGGATCTGGAAAGGAATTGGACTGCGATTCTGAACGTGCTGGGTCATGCCCGGCGCGCCAACCGTTTTTTCTCGATTGCCACCGTCGATGCAGACGGCAATCCTCACGTCACGCCGATCGGCCATGTCTTCTTCCGGGACGATATGACCGGTTACTACTTCGATGCCTACTCAAAAGTGATGCCCAGAAATTTCGAGCACAACCGAAGGGTGTGCCTGATGGGCGTAAACAGCAGTACGGGGTTCTGGCTGAAATCGCTGATGAAGGGACAGTTCAGCTCGGCGCCCGCCGTGCGTCTGTTCGGCGAGGTAAGCGACGCGCGGGAAGCGACGGGTGAGGAGTTGGCTCGCCTGCAACAGGCCACCCGCATCACCCGCAGACTCAAGGGGCATCGTTTGTTGTGGCGTGACTTGAACCGGGTCAGGGACATCCGTTTCGACGGGTTCTCGCCGGCCAGCTACCCCGTGATGTGTGACGGCCTCTGGCAATGAGTTGTGACGGCCGAATGCCTTCTTTTTAAACTTCGACAAGGAGAAACGTCGATGATCCATAAAGGCAGCTGCCTCTGCGGCGGTGTGGCTTATGAAATCCACGGCGAACTGACGGATGTACTGAACTGCCATTGCTCCATGTGCCGTAAACTGCACGCCTCGGCGTTTCGCACGCGGGCGAAGGTGAATGCGGCGGACTGGACGACGTTGACCGGCGCGGAGTTGATCACGTTCTTTGAATCGTCGCCTGGCGAGCACAAGGGATTCTGCTCGCGCTGCGGTTCCAGCCTGTATACGCGCTTTGATGAGCATCCCGACATTTACGGCTTCCCGCTGGGAACGCTGGACACGGACCCGGGCGTCAAAGCGGAGCGCCATGTGTTCGTGGGGAGCAAAGCGCCGTGGTTCGACATTACCGACGATTTGCCGCAAGCCGCTGAATACGATTGAGGCCGAACGGGTCGGCTGAGGCCCATCACAGCGTCAGGACGGCGGAGCCATTGAAGCGCCCGGCTCGCAAATCATCCAGTGCCTCGTTCGCCCGCTCCAGGGGGTAGGTGTGGACGGTGGTCTCCACCGGAATCCGGGCTGCCAGGGGCAGGAAGGCTTCGCCGTCGCGCCGGGTCAGGTTGGCGATGGAACAGAGTTCCCGCTCGCCCCAGAGCAGGTCGTAAGGGAACGACGGGATGTCGGACATGTGGATGCCGGCGCAGACGACGCGACCGCCCTTGCGCACGGTGTGCAAAGCGTCGGGCACCAGCTCGCCCGCCGGGGCGAAGATGATGGCGCCGTCCAGAAGGTGTGGGGGCGTCATGGAGGCATCCCCGACCCAGGTCGCACCGAGGGACAGGGCGAAGGATTTTGCCTCGGTATCCCCCGGCCGGGTGAAGGCGTAGACGGCCTGGCCGGCATGGCGGGCCACCTGGATCAGGATGTGGGCCGCCGAGCCAAAGCCGTACAGGCCGATGTGCCAGGCATCGCTGATTCGCCGGTAGGCGCGGTAGCCGATCAGGCCGGCGCAGAGCAACGGCGCGGCCTGTTGGTCACTGAAGCCGTCGGGAATCGGGAAGCAGTAACTGGCATCGGCGACGGTGTATTCGGCGAAGCCGCCGTTGATCTGGTAACCGGTGTAGCGGGCATTGTCGCAGAGGTTTTCCCGGTCGCTCTGGCAATAATCGCAGTGACCGCAACTGCCGCCCAGCCAGGGCACGCCGATACGCTGGCCCACTTCGAAGCCGCGTACGTTGCGGCCGGTTTTGGAAACGATGCCGACGATCTGGTGTCCGGGAATCAGCGGCAGCGCCGGCTCGGTCAGGTCGGCATCCACCACGTGGAGGTCGGTCCGGCAGATGCCGCAGGCCGTCACGCGGATCTGCACCTGATGGTCGTCGGGTTCCGGGATCGGAACGTCCTCAAGGCGGAGGGGTTGGCGTTGCTGATGGAGGACCATGGCACGCATGGGTGGCGCTTCCTGCAGGCTGAAGGTGAGTCATCAGCCTAACGCCGGTGGGCGATGGGGATATTGCCCCGGATCAATCTGACGGCCGGTTGCCCGATGGCGGTCGATTTTTCATACTTGGGTTTCCAACCGCGAGGGCAGGCCCATGGAATATCAGGACGAATGTGATTTTATCCCCGATGTGCGCGATGGGCTGAACCGCGTGGAACGGCTGATTCTCTACGTGCTCAGCGAGACCCAGAAGGAACTGGGCGGGCGCAATGTGCCCACGGCCATGCTCTATGGCCGGGTGGTCGAGCACATCAATATGAGTGAAGCCGAGCTGCACGTGTTTCTTGATCGGCTCGGCGTCAAAGGCAGTACCTTCTAGCTCGCCGCCTGCTTCGCCAGCAGCCCCCGCAATTCCTGCCGGTTTTCCACCACATCCGACAGCACGTACCGGTCCAGCACGTCGATAAACGCCTGTAGCGCTTCCCCCAGCACGCCTTTGAGGGCGCAGCCGGGTTCGATGGGGCAGGTGGAATTCGGCCCGAAGCATTCCAGTAGCCGCAGGTTCTCTGTCTTGCGGACCACTTCTCCGATGTTGATCTCGTTGGGCGCCCGGGTGAGTTCCAGTCCGCCGCCCCGGCCTCGCTGACTCTTCAGGTAACCCAGCTGCACCAGGGTACGGGCCACCTTGGCCACGTGGTTGGCGGAAATCCCGTAATGCAGCGCGACATCCTGCACGGTGGCCGGCTCGGCATCCGTACGCACCGCCATGTAGATGAGCAGGCGTAGGGAGTAATCAGTATGCGCGGTGAGTTGCATGCCTATTGACCTTTCATAATTTGGTAAATAATATGCCTATTTAAAGAGGTAAGTAAAATACCACTTTAAGCGCCGCGTCCGAATCGCGATCGCTTTGGTGTCCTTGAAACTTGTGTCCTTGAAACCGCGTGCTTTTGATCCAAAAAGGAGATCGGCCATGCTCAGCCCCGCCACCATCGATGTCATCAAACAGACCGTGCCTGTCCTGCAGGAACACGGCGAAACCCTGACCCGCCATTTCTACCAGCGGATGTTCACCCACAACCCGGAGGTGAAGGCGTTCTTCAATCCGGCCCACCAACAGGCCGGCACCCAGCAGCGGGCCCTGGCCGGGGCAATCTGCGCCTACGCCCAGCACATCGACAACCCGGCGGCCCTGGCCGGTGCGGTGGAACTGATCGCCCAGAAACACGCGTCCCTGGGGATCAAGGCGGAGCACTATCCGATCGTGGGTGAGAGCCTGCTGGCGTCCATCCGCGAGGTATTGGGTGAGGCGGCCACTGACGACATCATCAACGCCTGGGGCGAAGCCTATGGCGTGCTGGCGGATCTCTTCATCCAGCGCGAAGGCCAGATTTATCAGCAGCAGGAAGACACCTACGGCTGGGAAGGCTTCAAGCCGTTCCTGGTGGAGAAGCGTGAGCGGTGCAGCGACAACATCGAGTCCTTCTACCTGTGCCCGGCGGACGGCAGCAAGCTGGCGATGCACCAGCCCGGCCAGTACCTCACTGTGCGGATTCCGCTGGCGGACGGCACGACCACCATGCGCAACTACAGCGTTTCCAACATGCCGGGTGAGCCCTGGTTCCGCATCAGCGTCAAACGCGAAACGGGTGATGGCGCAGGCCTGCCGGACGGTGTGGTGTCCAGCTACCTGCACGACAAACTGCGCACCGGTGACAGCATCGAGGTGGCACCGCCGGCCGGCGAGTTCACCCTGGAACTGCCGCAGGAAGCCGACAAGCCGCTGGTCTTCGTGGCCGGTGGCGTGGGCATCACCCCGCTGATGTCCATGCTGCAGGTGGCGCTGGACGAATCCCCGGCCCAGCGGCCGATCGTCTTTATCCAGGCGGCCCTGAACGGCGCGGTCCAGCCCTTTGCGACCGAGCTTGAGGCGCTGGAGAAGCGGTATGACAACCTCACCCTGCACGTGCGTTTCAGCGAGCCGCAGGCCGGTGAGCGGGTGGCCGGCCGCTGCGACAGTGAGGGCTTTGTGGATAACACCCTGCTGGATGAACTGGTGGGTGGTGAAAAGGCGGTCTGGTACTTCTGCGGTCCGACGCCGATGCTCCAGCATATGCGCCAGCTGCTGAAGCAACGTGGCGTGGCGGACGAAGATCAGCACTTCGAGTTCTTCGGCCCGGCCAAAGCCCTCGACTGAGGGGCGAACCGGACACGTCTCCCTCCCAAGCCGGGCCGCTGCGATCCCGCGGCTGCCCGGCCTCCTGTCCCGATGCGGTACAGTTTCCTGTTTTTTGACGAAAAGATCATTTCCCAAATCAACTGTACCGGTCCCGATTTTGAATCTGTCTCTGTGCGGTTTGCGCTGCAGGTGGTATTTTGAACAGTTCCCCCGGCCCGTCTTGTAACCCGCCGGGTGGGTCTCGCCACGCCACCGTTTTATGAGGACAGATTGATGGAAGAGGTTGCTCCCGAAACCGCAACAGCCAAGACCGCCGCACCGTTCGGCACCGCGTTCACCAGCCAGATGACCCTGGCGCGTTACAGCGACGGTCAGTGGCAGGGCGTGGAAACCGTACCGGTGGGCCCGTTGCCCCTGCATCCGGCATCGCACGTGCTGCATTACGGGAGTACCTGTTTCGAAGGCCTGAAGGCGTATCGCATGCCGGACGGCGAAATCAAGATTTTCCGTCTCGACCAGCACATTGCCCGCTTCCAGCGCAGTGCTGCCTTGCTGTGCCTGCCACAGCCGCCGGCGGACATGATGGAAGCCATGATCCGCGAGGTGGTGGCCCTGGGACACGGCGATATTCCCGATGCGCCGGGTGCGCTGTACCTGCGCCCGACGCTGATCGGCACCGAGGAGAACATCGGCGCGGCCGGTGCGCCGTCGGCGGAAGCGATGGTGTACGTGCTGGCCTCACCGGTGGGGGAATACTTCGCTGGCGGCCGGGGCCTGAACATCCTGATCGAGGATCAGGAAATGCGCAGCACGCCGGGCTTCGGCCAGGCCAAGACCGGCGGTAATTACGCCTCGGCCCTGCGCCACGTGATGCGTGCGAAGAAGGAATTCAGTGCCGACCAGGTCCTGTTCTGCCCCAACGGCGACGTCCAGGAAACCGGCGCCTCCAACTTCTTCCTGATCGACGACAACCGGCTGCTCACCAAGCCGCTGGATCCGTCCTTCCTGCACGGCATCACCCGGGACTCGGTGATCACCCTGGCGCGGGACCTGGGCTACGAGGTCATCGAGCGCGACTTCACCGTGGATGAGATCAAGGACTGGATCCGCACCGGCGAGGCGGCCCTGTCCGGCACCGCGGCGGTACTCTCCGGCGTTGGCGCCTTTATCCACGGCGGTGAGCGCTATCAGGTGGGCGACGGTGGCGTCGGTCCCAACACCCGCAAGCTGAGCGAAGCCCTGCGTGCGCTGCAATCCGGTCGCACCCCGGATCGTTTCGGCTGGCTCAGCTAAAAGTCGCATAACCCGCTGGCGCGGGCGTCCAATCTGCAGACAAAGTGGCCGTGTCGTCCCTGACCACACTGGTCACACTGGTTTGCGCCGCTATCCTTGGCGGTGTGGGCAGGGGAGAGCGTGTTCTCCCTTGTTCATCCGCCAGATAGGGAGATTGGGCCATGAAACACGACATCTGGGAGAAACTGCCCTCCCACCTGTATTTGCAACTCAAACGCTGGGACTACCGCCTGAAGGCAAAGGAAGCCTTCGAGACGGAACAGCAGCGGCGCACCACCGTGACCGAGGACGGCTTTTCCTACCGGTCATTCGACGAACAGCAGGCGATCTTCGTACACATCCCCAAGTGTGCCGGCGACGCCATCAACCAGTGCCTGTTCGGCAACCGGGGTGGTGGCTACACCACGCTGGAGCAGTACCTCAACATCTTCGAACCCCGCTGCATCGCCGACTACTTCAAGTTCACCTTTGTCCGCAATCCCTGGGATCGGCTGGTGTCGGCTTACTTTTACCTGAAGCGCGGCGGTGCCGGTGAGCAGGACCGCCACTGGTATGAAGACCACTTGAGCGGATACGCCGACTTTGACGAGTTTGTGCGTCACTGGCTGACCCGCCGGCAGGTGCGCCAATGGCATCACTTCACGCCGCAGTACTACTACATGCTGGATCGGCGTGAGAAAGTGCGCCTGGACTTTGTCGGCTTTGTCGAGAATATCGAGGCCGATTTTGCCTACGTTGCCGACCGCATCGGGGTGGATGCCCGGCTGAGCGAAGCCGCCACCAGGCATCACGCGGATTACCGGGATTACTACACGCCCCAGACCCGCGACATCGTTGCCGAAGTCTATGCGGAGGATATAAGGTTGCTCGGGTACAGTTTTGATAACGGCAACCTGCCCCAGCAGATCGCCAGTCGGGACAGCGGCCGGATCTACACGTTGCGTTCCTGAGGCACGATGGCGCTGGTGGCCAACCGGAGTGCGCCATGGCGATGAGCCTGAATGAAGTGGGACTGATCGCTGCTGCCTGCATGCTGATCGGCGGCGGTTTGAGTTTTTACCTGGGGCGGCGCAAGACCCGGACGCCGTTTCTTGTGGGCATCATCGGCACCTTTTTGTCGCTGATCCCGGTCCTGGGCCTGATCTATTTGGCGGTGCTCAGCGTTCGGCCGGATGTCAGCTCCGATAAACCGGCTGACTGACCCGCCAACCGATCACAGGGAGCCTGACGTGGATCGCATCTTCAATTTCGTGCCACTCACCGAGCATTTCGGGACCGCGGGTCAGCCCACGCCGGAGCAGTTTGCACTGATCGCGCGCCATGGCTACACCACGGTCATCAACCTGGCCATGCCGGACCATCCCCGGGCCCTGACCAACGAAGGGGAGTTGGTCACCCGTGAAGGCATGACCTACCTGCACCTGCCGGTGCCATTCGATGCGCCGCAACCCAGCCATGTGCGCCGATTCTGCCGGCTGTTGCAGGCCTTGCGCGTCGATGATCCACAGCAGAAGATCTTCATTCACTGCATCATGAATTACCGGGTGTCGGCGTTTATGACCCATTATCTGCGTCTGATGGAAGACTATGACGCCGAGGCGGCCCGCTCGCCCCTGTTCGGGCAGTGGCAACCCAATGCGACCTGGCAGGCTCTGCTGGCCTGGGATCGGGACGACATGGGGCTGTGACCGTTGTCCTAACGGGGGGCCGGTATACGACTGAAGGCCAGCGTCGCATCCGTCAGCAGGCTGTTAAGATGACCGGTACGCTATCCAACCGAGGCCCTGATCCATGGCGATTCCTGATGCTTTACATCGCCACTTGCGGGCGGCTGTTGCCGGTCTGTGCCTGCTGGGCGCCAGCAGTCTGGCCTCGGCGGAATCGCTGCGTCTGGTGACCGAAGCCTGGCCGCCGTTGGTGGATCAGCGGGATGGTCGGCCCAGCGGTCCGCTCTGGTCGGTGACCGAGGCGGTGTTCGAGCGCATGGGTTACGACTCCCAGTTGGTGTTCGTTCCCTGGAAGCGGGCGCTGGATCTGGTGGCCCGCAATCGCGCCGATGCGGTGGTCGGAGCTGGCAAGACGGAGGATCGGGTGCGCCTGTTCCAGTACCCGGACGAGCCCCTGGCCAACAGCGAAACCACCCTGTTTTCCAACCGCAAAGAGCCTGTGCAATTCACCGACTTTGATGCGCTGGCTGGCAAGACCATCGCCCTGTCGTCGGGGTATTCCTACACCCCGGAAATCTGGTCGGCACCTGGGGTGACACGGGAAGAGGTGCGCGATATCCGGTCCGGCCTGCAGATGGTGGCGCTGGGGCGCGTCGATGCGTTTGTTGCTAACCGGCAGGTGGGCTGGTACGAGGCCAATCGGCTGGGGCTGGCGGACAAGCTGACGGCCTCCCGCAAGCCCATCAGCGAGGGGCCGGTCTACCTGATGTTTTCGCCGGAGACGCCGACCTCGTTCGTCCAGGACTTCAATCAGGCGCTGACGGCCTTTCGCCAGACGGCGGACTATCGACGCCTGATGGCCGATTTTTCGGCTCCGGAAGCGGAATAATCAGGCGGGCGCCGTGGCCCCGGAGCTGAGGTGATAGAGCCGGCGCCAGATGGCGTGGCCGGTCTGGTCGAAGGCGAGCAGGGTATCCACAAAGGTCTGGCGGGCGGTGGTGTCGATCATCGGTGCCGGCAATAACGGGTCGAACACGATCTGACGAATGGCCCGATCGCCGATCACAAACGACTCCCGGGCCGCAGCGTCGGGCTCCAGCCGGTCGGCCTTGTCCAGCCACTTTTTCAGGCGGCTGGCGGAATCCCGGTAACGCTGTTCCAGGGCATTGGTGTCCCAGAGGCGCTGGGTGAGCCCGGCGTGGTGGTCGTCCAGGTCACTGAGCAGGAACACCGGGGCGCTGCTTTCGAGCCCCAGTCGATAGAGCCGCTCACGAATGCCGGCCACGCCGCCGCTCAGGTTATCCGGCCGGATAAACAGATCCCGGCTCAGTTCCCGGAATCCGTTCATCTCCAGCGCCCGGTTGCGCCGGCGCAGGGCCGGTTTGTCGCTGCGGCCCAGTCCGCCCAGGTGCGCGCCGATCCAGTGGCCGCTCCAGTTTTCCAGACGCTGCAGGGCGGTGCGCCAGCGACGCAGGTCGTCCGTGAGTTGGTGGGCGCGGTCGGTGAGCTGGTATTGGCCGCGACCACAGGATTCGATCAAGCCGTCGCCTGACAGTCGGGTCAGGGCCACCCGGGTACTGTTGCTGGTGACCCCGAACAGGGCGCACATGCTGATGGCATCCCGAACCTGCAGGACATCTTCATCCATGGCGGTCATCAGGTTCATGATCAGGCGCTGGGGTTTGGGCTTCACGGGACTTCCTCTCCGGTCCAGAAGGCATTCCTGGCGCCGCGCATCCGGGCGCCGGGTCCGCAGATTAACATGGCGGCCCCGGTCGCTGTACCGACGTCAGCGATGGCGCATGACATCGCCGATGTCGTGGACCAGCTGATCCACCCGCTCCAGGGTGCTGGACCAGGAGCAGACAAAGCGGGCGGCGCCACCGATAAAGGTGTAGAAGTGCCAGCCCCGGGCCCGCAGGGCGGTCTGGACGACTTCCGGCAGCTCCACGAAAACGGCGTTGGATTGCCGCGGGAAGCACAGTTCCAGTCCGTCGATCTGGTGGATGCCGGCTTCCAGGCGTTCGGCGCAGGCGTTGGCGTGGGCCGCGTTTTTCAGCCAGGTGTCGTTTTCCAGCAGGCCGCACCAGGGCGCGGAGATGAAGCGCATCTTCGAGGCCAGTTGTCCGGCCTGCTTGCAGCGCCACTCGAAGTCCTCGGCCAGCTGGCGGTTGAAGAACAGGATCGCCTCGCCCACCGCCAGACCGTTCTTGGTGCCGGAGAAACACAGCACGTCGACCCCCGCTTTCCAGGTGATCTCGGCCGGGGTGGCGTCCAGCGCGGCAGCCGCATTGGCAAAACGGGCGCCGTCCATGTGGATACGCAGCCCGTAGCGGTCGGCAACTTCGCGAATCGCCTTGAGTTCCTCGATGCTGTACAGCGTGCCCACTTCGGTGGACTGGGTGAGGGTGATCACCCGCGGCTTGGGGTAGTGGATGTCCGTGCGCCGGGTCACCATGCGCTCGATGCTCTCGGGCGTCAGCTTCCCGTTGGGGCCGTCGCCCACCAGCAGTTTGGAGCCGTTGGAGGCGTATTCCGGCCCGCCGCACTCGTCGGTTTCCACATGGGCCAGTTCGTGGCAGATCACGCTGTGGAACGACTGGCACATGGCGGCCAGGCTCAGGGAGTTGGCGGCCGTGCCGTTGAACACGAAGAACACCTCGCAGTCCGACTCGAACGTCTCGCGCAGGCGGTCCGCCGCCATCTGTGTCCATGGATCCTCGCCGTAGGCGCTGGCGTCGCGCTCGTTGGCGCGGGCCATATAGTCCACGGCCTCGGGGCAGATTCCGGCGTAGTTATCACTGGCGAACTGTTCGTGGTGCGGCATAGGGCTCCTCATGGCGACAATGTCCGGTTCAGACGGGCAGGTGAGTGCGGGTCAGGTTGCGGGCGCCGGCTTCAGTGACCAGCACGTTGTCCTCAATGCGGATACCGCCACAGCCTCGCAGCTCGTCGATCAGGCTCCGGTTCAGGTACTGGCCGTCGGCGCTGTCCAGCAGGGGATCGAGCAGGGACGGGATGAAGTAGAGACCGGGTTCGATGGTCACCACCATACCCGGCTTCAGGCTGTGCGTCAGTCGGAGAAAAGGCGCATGCTCGGGCGCCGGGCGCGGCTTGCCGGCTACGTCGTGCACCTGGATGCCGAGGAAGTGGCCCAGGCCATGGGGGAAGAAGGCGCGGGTGATGCCCTTGGCCACCATGGCGTCGTCGTCGATGTCCTGGACCAGTTCGCTGGCCTTGAGCAGCGCCGCCAGGCCCCGGTGGGCGCGCTGGTGCAGCTCAATGTAATCCACACCGGGGGCGACCGCATCACACAGGCGCTTCTGCAGGCTTTCCAGGCCGGCGATCAGGGCGCCGAACCGGTTCTCGCCGGGCGCGGCGGTGGTGCGGGTGATGTCCGAGCAGTAGCCGCGGTACCGCGCGCCGGCGTCGATCAGCAGGCTGCGAGGGCGCCGGGGTGTGAGGTTGTCGTAATGCTGGTAATGCAGCGTGCCGGCGTGTTCGTTGAGGCCGATGATGCTGTGGTACGGCGCCCGGGTTTCCCGTTGGCCGGTGGCCTGCTGGTAGGCCAGGTTGATGTCGAACTCGCTGGCGCCGGCCATGAAGGCGTCGCGGGCGGCGTTGTGGCCGCGGGCGGCAATGGCGCTGGCCTGATCCATACAGGCGACTTCATAGGCCGTCTTGATCACCCGCAGGTTGTCCAGGGCGGCCAGCAGGCTGGGCGGGTTGGCGTCGCCCGGCGCGCTTTGGATCTGCGTTGGGTCGCCGATCACGGCCAGGCGATCGGGATAGGGGATGTCGGGGGCGTCGGTACCGTCCTGACCGGTCACCTCGATCAGCCGGGTCCAGCCTTCGTTCGGAACCGGCGTGACGGCATGCCAGAAGTCCACCGGGGTATGCAGCCACAGGCGGACACGGCCGTCCTTTTCCACCAGCAGCCAGCTGTGCTCGACGTCGGACAGCCCGACCCAGTGCAGGAAATGGCCGTAGCCGTGGTGGTGATGGGCCTGATCGTCGGCGTAGCGCATCGGCGCCGCCCCTGAGCTGATCAGGACGGCGTCGTATCCCTGCTGGCTGAGGATGTCCGCGTAGGCGGACTGCAGGTGTTCGATGTGTTCCGCTTGCAGGGGGGCGAGGCGACTGTCAGGCATACTGTTTCACCAGTTCATTCCAGAGCGTGAGTGTGTCGTCGGCGCGGGGTTGGCGCAGACGGATGAGCCGGATATCCACGAACACATCCCAGGTGTCGTCGCCGGCCCGCACCAGCTGGCCGAAGTGTTCGCTTTTCTCGCCCATCCGGTAGGGCAGCCAGCCCATGCCAAACCCCTGTTTGACCAGGGCCTTGACGCTGGCGGAGTGCGTGTTTTCATTCAGCGGCAGCAGGTGCGCCTGGGGATCGGTGCGCCCCAGGTGCGACAGGATCGCCGACGCCAGGAAGCCGCGCGGGTGATAGGCGATCACCGGCACCGGCTGTTCCGGCGTCCCGGGCAGCGTGAAGCGGGGTTCGCCGCTGTCCTGGCTGATGGTGAAGGGCGTTACCCGCTCTTTTTCCAGTGTCAGCCACTCGTAGCGCGCCGGATTCAGCCGGCTGCTCCAGGGCAGGTTGTCGTGCCAGTAGCACAGCACCATGTCCACTTCGCCGTTATCCAGCGCATCCAGGAAATCCTCGCCCACCCAGTTGGTGGACTTGAGGTTGATCTCCAGCCGGTCGCGCATCCCGGTGCGCTCCACCCACCCGGAAAAGAAATGGGAGAACAGGCCCTGGGTGGAGCCGACGCTGATGCGCGTGGCGGCGTCGGCTTCCAGGGCCGTGATCTGGTCGCGGGTGTCGCGCACGTCCCGGGTGATGCGTTCGCACATCTCCAGGAAGACGTCCCCCGCCGGTGTCAGCGACAACGGCAGGGTCTGGCGGTTGATGAGCGTGGTGCCCATCGCCTCTTCCAGCAGTTTGATGCGCCGGCTGAACGTCGGTTGGCTGACGTGCTGCATTTCCGCGGCACGCGAAAAATGCTGCGTCCGCGCCAGCGCCATAAAGTCTTCCAACCAGCGTACTTCCATGCCTCGATTACCTGATGTGTGTGTTCACTATCTTGCACCTCAACGATACGCGCCGTTGGCGGCATATCGATGAGTCACAGAACACTAATATAGACGGCCTTTACAAACGGCCTTCCTCGACGGCATGACACGCCACCTGAGCACCGCCATCGGTGGCGATCAGGTTGGGCACTTCAGTCCGGCAACGTTCGTTGGCGTAAGGACAGCGCCCATGGAACACACAGCCCGACGGCAGGTTCACCGGCGTCGACACTTCGCCGTGCAGGCGAATGTGGTTCGGGCGGTCGTCCTCCAGCCGCGGAATGGCCGACAGCAGCGCCTGGGTGTACGGGTGGCGGGGGCTGTCGAACAGGGTCTTGGTGTCCGCCAGTTCGCACACCGTGCCCAGGTACATGACCGCCACGCGGGTGCCGAAGTGTTCGACCACCGACAGGTCGTGGGTGATGAACAGGTAGGTCAGCCCGCGATCTTCCTGGGCGTCCATCATCAGGTTCAGGACCTGGGCCTGGATGGACACGTCCAGAGCCGAGATGGGTTCGTCGGCGACGATGAATTCCGGATCCACCGCCAGGGCGCGCGCAATGGCGATGCGCTGGCGCTGGCCGCCGGAGAACTCGTGGCCGAAGCGTTTGCCCCAGTCCGGGGCGATACCCACCGAATGCATCACCTCGTGGACCTTGTCCCGGATCGTTTGTCGGTTCCAGTCCGGATGATGGAAACGGATCGGTTCTTCCAGGGTCTGCTGGATCGTCATGCGCGGATTCAGGGACGCGTACGGGTTCTGGAAAATCATCTGCATCTTGCGGCGATAGGGCAATACGGTCTTACCGTCAAGATCGTCGATGCGCTGGCCGTCGTAATGGATCTCGCCGCCGGACGGCGACAGCAGGCCCATCACGGTGCGCGCGACGGTGGACTTGCCGCAGCCGGATTCGCCCACCACACACAGGGCCTCGCCCTTCTGGACTTCCAGGTTGACGCCGTTGATGGCGTGAACGAATTCCTGGTGCCGGGTGAAGCGGCCGTTGCGGAAGCGCAGTTGCTCCAGGAAGTTGCCGGACAGATCGAAGCGCTTCTCCAGATCCCGGATTTCGACTAAGGGTTGTGCCGGGGCATTCATGACGTCATCTCCCGCTGTTGTTGCTCTTCCTCGATCAGCTTGCGCACTTCATGGCAGGCCACATCGACGTTGCCGGACGTGACATACTCCGGCATCTCCTGCTTGCACAGATCGGTGGCGAACTGGCAGCGCGGATGGAACGGACACCCGGTCGGTATCCGGTTCAGCGAGGGCATGGCGCCCGGAATCTGATACAGGCGACGGCCCGGTTCCCCCATTTGCGGCAGGGCGTTGATCAGGCCCTGGGTGTAGGGGTGCTGGGCGTCGTTGATGATTTCCTTGGTCGGGCCCTGTTCGATGATGCGCCCGGCGTACATGACCAGCATGTTCTGGGTGACCTGCGACACCACGCCCAGGTCGTGGGTGATCAGCATCAAGGCCACGTTGCGCTGTTCGCACAGTTCCAGCAGCAGGGCCATGATTTCTGCCTGGATGGTCACGTCCAGGGCGGTGGTCGGCTCATCGGCGATGATGATTTCCGGGTCCAGCAGCAGGGCGATGGCGATGATCACCCGCTGGCGCATCCCGCCGGACAGCTCGTGCGGGTACTGGTCCAGCCGCTTGTCCGGTGACGGGATCTGCACCTGCTTGAGGCGGTCCAGGGCGATCTGCCGGGCGGCCTTGGTGCTGATGCGCCGGTGCGCCTTGAGCGCCTCGACCATCTGGTTGCCGATGGTCAGGACCGGGTTCAGGGTCATCATCGGGTCCTGGAAAATCATGGCGATGCGGTTGCCGCGGATCTTGCGCAGCTCGCGGTCGCTCATGGCCGCCAGGTTCTTGCCTTCGAACAGGATTTCGCCGCCGGCGATGTAGCCGGGACGGGCGATCAGGTTGAGGATGGAGAAGGCCGCGACGGATTTACCGGCGCCGGATTCCCCCACCAGACCCAGCCGTTCGCCCTTGTCCAGGGAGAAGCTGATCTTGCGCAGGGCCTTGAGGTCGCCGCCACGCACCGCGAAGCGGACATCGAGATTTTTAACTTCCAGCAGTGCCATGGTTTACCCCTTGTACAGTCTCGGGTTCATCACATCACGCAGCCAGTCACCCAACAGGTTGATGACCAGCACGAGGACCACCAGCACCAGGCCGGGAATCAGCGTGATCCACCAGGAACCGCTCTGGATGTAATCGAAGCCGGATTTGATCAGTGAGCCCAGCGACGGCTGGGTTTCCGGCATGCCCAGGCCGAGGAACGACAGCGCCGCCTCGGAGATGATCGCGTTGGCGATCTGCACCGTGCCGATGACGAAAATCGGCGACAGGGTGTTGGGCAGGATGTGCCGGAACATGATGCGGTTGGTGCGGTAGCCCATCACCTTGGCCGCATCCACGTATTCCTTTTTCTTCTCGGCCAGCACGGACGCGCGCACGGTCCGGGCGATCTGCGGCCACTCCGCCACACCGATGATCAGGATCAGCAGGTAGATGGCGATCTCGCCGAACATCAGGTTGCCGAAGCTGGCCTTGAACACGGCGCCGACGATGATGGCGACCATCAGCGTGGAGAAGGACAGCTGCACATCGGCGATGCGCATCAGGATGGAATCCACCTTGCCGCCCAGGTAGCCGGCCAGTAGGCCAAACAGGATCCCCAGCGCCGCCTGCAGGATGACGGCACCGAAGCCGATCAGCAGCGACACGCGGGTACCGTAGAGGATGGTGGACAGCAGGTCGCGGCCCTGGGCGTCGGTGCCCAGCGGGAACGACGGATCGCTGCCGTCCATCCAGACCGGTGGCAGTTCGGAGTTCATGATGTTGATGGTGGCCAGATCGTACGGATCATGGGGGGCCAGCAGCGGCGCCAGGAAGGCGGCAGCGGCAATCAGCACGAAGACGACGAAACTGACGATGGCGACTTTGTCGCGCTTGAAGCTGTACCAGAGGAACGACTCCCGGAAACGGCTCCAGCGGGACGCGTTTGCGGTGGCTGTGGTCATGCTTTCTTACCTGTCAGTTTGACGGTCGGGTTCACCAGGCCGTAGACCAGGTCAACCACCGTGTTGGTGATCACGAAAATCAGGCCCACGACCATGAGGTAGGCCACGATCAGGGGAATGTCGCTGCGGGTGATGGCCTCGAGGAACATCAGGCCCACGCCCGGCCACTGGAACACCGTCTCGGTGAGGATGGTGTAGGCCACCATGATGCCGATCTGGACCCCGCCGACGGTGATCACCGGCAGCATGGTGTTCTTCAGCGCGTGCAGGAAGTTGATGCGCCAGGGCGAGATGCCCTTGGCCTGGGCGTAGCGGATGTAGTCGCTCTGCAGCACTTCCATCATCTCCGCGCGGATCAGGCGGATGAACAGCGGCAGCATGATCGACGCCAGCGACACCGCCGGCAGCAGCAGGTGCAGCAGGCCGTCCCAGGAGAAGAAGTTGGAATCCCAGGTGCCGAACAGATGCGTCAGCTCCTGGCCACGGCCGTAGGAGGGCATGCCGCCGTCGGTGGAGAAGAAGTCATTCAGCCACTGGCCCCAACCGGTGTCCGCCGGGAACCAGTCCACCGTCACGCCGATAGAGAACAGCTGAATCAGGACGATGGCCGTGAGGAACACCGGGATCGAGATCCCGACGGTACTCACGCCCATGAAGAATTTGGACAGCCAGGCCCGGGGGCGGATGGCGGCGTAGACCCCGATGGGGATCGACAGGAAGATGATCATCAGACTGGCGGCTATGACCAGCTCCAGGGTGGCGGGCAGGTGGTCCATGATCACGTCGAGTGTCGGCTCGCCGTAGAAATAGGAGTTGCCCAGATCGCCCTGGACCGCATTGGTCGCAAAGCGTGCGTATTGCACGACGATGGGATCGTTCAGCCCGAGATCCTCTCGCAGCTGTTCCCGCTCGGCGTCGGATACGGACTGGCCGACCATCTGTCGAAGCGGATCGCCCAGGCCATCCTGGATGGCGAAGCTGATCACGCTGATGACGAACATGACCAGGATGGCCTGGCCAATTCGCTGAACCAAAAAAGCTAACATGGGGTACACCGATAGCTGGCTTGGGCTTCACAGACGCTCGTGACGGCTGCTGGCCCGGGTTGCTTGGGTTATTTGTCTTATCGTGCGCCTCTGAAAAAGTCCCGGTACTCCGCCGGTGTCCGGGACGTACCCGGACCTTTTCAGAGACTCATCCGGATTCCTCATCCGGATACAAAAACCGGGCCCCAGCGTGATGCTGAGGGCCCGGCTTCCGTGTCAGGCCCTTCGACTTACTTGACGACCAGGTCGCCGATGTAAGGGAAGTTCATCACGTTGAGGATCGGCTCGATCTCGACGTTCTTCTTGGAGGCCCAGGCCAGATCCTGCCAGTGCAGCGGGATGAAGGCCGCGTCGTCGTACAGACCCTGCTCGACTTTCTGCAGCATCTTGGCGCGCTTGTCCCGGTCGGTCTCGACGTTGGCCTGCTCGACCAGCTTGTCCAGCTCCGGGTTGCAGTAGTTGCCCGCGTTGTACTGGCCGGCACCGGTATCGGTGTTCGGACACATGGTCAGGAACTCGTAGAAGTTGGCGGAGTCCTCGGTGTCCGCGTGCCAGCCGATCATCATCATGTCCGCGGCGCGGTTGTCGAACTCGGGCCAGTACTGCGCTTTCGGCAGGGTCTTCAGATCCACCTTGATGTTGATCCGCGCCAGCATGGCCGCAACTGCCTGGGCGATCTTGTCGTCGTTCACGTAGCGATTGTTCGGCGCCATCATGGTGATGGTGAAGCCGTCCTCGTAGCCCGCTTCCTTCATCAGCTCTTTGGCCTTGGCGATGTCGTAGCGCGGCTTCAGGCCGTCCACGTGGCCCTGATAGCCTTCCGGCGACAGCTGGGCGGCCGGGGTGGCAAAGCCTTTCATGATCTTGGCGGCGATGCCTTCCTGGTTGATGGCGTAGGCAATGGCCTGACGCACGCGCTTGTCCTTGAAGGCTTCAACCCGCTTCTGGTTCATCTCGAACAGGATGATGCGGGTTCCGCTCATGGTGACCAGGCTGGTGTTCGGATCACGCTTGATGCGCTCCAGGTCGGTCGGCGGTACTGGCGCGATGAAGTCCACACCGCCGGACAGCAGGGCGGACACGCGGGTGTTGTTTTCCTTGATCGGGGTCAGGGTGATGTGGCCCACGTTACCCGGGGAGTCTTTGTCCCAGTAGTCGTCGAAGCGCTTGAACTCGACCTTCACGCCCTGTTGACGCGACGTCACGATATACGGGCCGGTACCGGACTCGTGACGCGAGGCGAAGGTGTCCACCTGCTTGGAAACCATGTCCTTGTCGCGACCCTGGTCGTCCTTGCCGGAGTAGAACTTCTTGTCCATCGGGAAGATGTAGGTGGCGGCGTTCAACAGCAGCGGGTACGGCTCTTTGGTGATCAGGTCGAAGGTGGTGTCGTCGATGATCTTGAGGTCGCTGAACGGCTGGAAGATGGCCTTGAAGTCCTGGCTCTTCTTCAGACGATCAAAGGTGAACTTCACGTCTTCACTGGACAGGGTGTTGCCGGAATGGAACTTGACGCCCTCGCGCAGGTGGAAGCGCATGGTTTTGTCGTCAATCCGTTCCCAGCTCTTGGCCAGACGCGGTTCGAATTGCAGGTCCTTGGTCCAGCGGATCAGGGGGTCGAACGTCATGTGCGACAGCTGCAGAATGCCGCCGGAGAGCTGTTCGTGAATGTCCAGTGTCACCGGGTCGGCGTCATAGGCCATCTTCAGCTCTTTGGTGGCTTCCGCGGCAGAGCCTGCCATGGGTGCCCCAGCCAGAGCCACGCAGCTCACAAAGGCAGTGAGGAGTCGTTTCATAGCGATGCGTTTCCTGTCGGTTTTTTTCTGAAATTTATTGGATCGTTCTTAAACGTTTTTAAGACAGTTCTGTCGCAATCTGCGGTAAGTACAGATTGCAGTGGTTTGTAAAGCTAGTGACTGACTGTTCAGTGAGCAATCGAAAAAACGACATGCCTCTATTCGTGGGGTGAATGAACTGAATGGAGTCAGAAAAGCCGTTGTCCGACAGGATTTGGAAAGCGTTTTAAAAACAGAGGGGTAACCGCGTTTTCCGGAGGTGCTGACCGGGGCGGTGTGCCAGCTTGATGCGTGGATGCACCAGATCGGTCCGATGACTTTCGTAATGTTTTCGTGAACATTGGCGGCCTGATCGCGCCTTTTCGATGAGAATAAGTCGCATTTGGACGGGCAGACGTCAGGTCCGCTCGTGCCGCATCCGCCTGCTGGTGTTGGGTGTCCGGTCGAGCACCGAGGTGCCGAACGAGATGAACATCGCGGTGCCGTCGGGGCCGGATTCGGCCACGTCCAGCGTCCAGCCCAGCCGTTCGCAGATCAGCTGCACAATGAGCAGGCCGAAGCTGCTTTCCTGCATGCCGGCCTTGCCATGCAGCGGTGTCGACAGACGCTGGATGATCCGGTCCGGCAGGCCGCTGCCGTAATCGACAATCTGCAACCCATCGGCGGTGACGTCGATATCGACGGGGCCGCGGGTATGCTTCAGGGCATTCTGGAGCAGGTTGCGGATCAGCATCCGCAGCAGGGCCGGATCCGCCAGCAGGGTCAGGTCAAGCTCTCCCGCCTGCAGGCGCAATCGGCCGGGCGAGCTGCCGGGGGTGCTCTCCAGATCCGCGATCGTGTCGTCGATCGCCTGACGCAGACCGAGCCGGGCCCGCTGCTCTTCGTCCAGATTGCCGCGGGCCAGTCGAAGCAGGACGTTGACGTCGGCCTGCATGTCCGTCGCCGCCCGCCGGATACGGCCGACTGTACGCGCATCGGCCTCCGACAGGGTGTCCCGCTTTTCGATAATGTCCAGCGCGCCGGTGATGACGGCCAGCGGTGTCCGCAGTTCATGGCTGGCCAGTTTGACGAAGGATTTCTCCCGGTCGACGAACGCCTCGAGGGCGTCGAGGAAGCGGTTGAACGCCGAGGCAATGTCGGCAAATTCCGCGTCCTGGTATTCGGTAGACAACCGCCGCATCGATGACGCCGGCGCGGTGGCCTGAATTTGGTGCGTCAGCTGCTGCAGGGGGCGGGTCAGCCGGCGAGCCGTCGTGCGTGAGAGCACGAGGCCGATCAGCGCCATCGCGCCCAGCACCCCCAGGACGATCAACTGCAGCAGCAGCTGCTTGCTCTCCATGATGGTGATGTCCTGCGACAGATAAAGGCGGCCGGCCGGTTGGTTGGTCGCTTCGATGAGCATCAGGTAAGTTTTGTCACCGACCTCGATTTCGGCGGAATACGGTGTGGGCCTATTCTTCATGTAATCCGGCAGTCGGGTTTCGGGCTGGCCGTCACCGAGAAAGATGGCGAGCAGCAAGGCCGTGTCCCATTCCTGGAAATCATCGCGGTCGATGAGATGGCGGAAATGCGCGTGCTCTTCGGCCAGCTCCAGATCGAGGATGGTGTCCTCCATATCCTCGAAAAACACCTCGATGGCGATGATCGACAGAATGGCGGTTGCCAGGCTGACGGCAAAGACCGTCCGAAACAGGCGCGTGGTCAGGGAGGGTTTCAAGCCCCGGGCTCCTCACCCGCGTCGGGGGGATCGATCCGATAGCCCCGACCGTAGACGGTCCGGATCAGGGTATGGCCAAACGCCCGCTGCAGGCTCTGGCGCAGGGAGTAGATGTGAGTGCGCAGGGAGTGACCGTCGGTTTCGCCGGTACTGTCGCCCCAGATGGCCTCACTCAGTGCTTCATGGCTGAGGAAGTTGGGATAGGCGCGGATCAGCAATTCAAAGAGCCGAGCTGGAATGCCGGTCAACTCGGTGTCGGCGCCGTTGAGCTCGACCCTCAACGTACCGGGTTCAAAATGGATCGTGCCGGCCTTCAGGCTGGTCCTGCGCGGCGTATAGCGGCGGTAAAGCGCATCGATGCGCAATTGCAGCTCGCGCAGCTCAAACGGTTTGACCAGGTAATCATCGGCGCCGCATTCGAAGCCCCGCTCCTTGTCGGCCAGGGCGCCGCGGGCCGTCATCAGGATGATGGGCGTGTCGCACTGCAGATCCTGGCGGATGCGCTTGCACAGGTCGAAACCGGAGACGCCGGGCAGCATCAGATCCAGCACGATCACATCGTAAGGATTGGTGGCCAGCAGGTGCAGGGCGGTGAGCCCGTCCGCCGCAAAATCCAGGGCATACCGGGTATCTCCCAGGAATTCGAACAGGTTTTCAGCCAGATCGATCTGATCTTCGACAATCAGCAGTCTCAGGGCCTGCCGGCTGGCAGGAGCGGATGCAGACATCGTGAGTATTTAGCCTTTGTTAGTGGTCGCCGGATCGGTAAACGACAACAGGGAGTATCGCCGGTTGCTGTCATGAACCTGTGCGGTCGGGGGCAGCCGACTCAGCAGACGATCCGCCTTTTTATTGGGAACCGCCAGGAAATACCGTTGGTACCGGTGATTCTGGCGCATAACGCCCAGCTGTTCCATGGTGATCTGTTTGGCCTGGCCCTGACTGTAATACTGGGCGGAGAACGGCAGGTCATCCAGGTAGAACAGGTGGCTGTCGCCGGGCTGGCGGTTGCTGGCGTAGTCGTCAACGATGGACTGTTCCGTCTTGAGCTGGCGGGTGTCGTGCATCGCGTAGAAGACGAACCCGGTGGTCAGCACCGGCACGCACACCGCCGCGGACACCGCCATGCGCCGGAATCCCCGTCCGGACAGATCGAGCGACAGCAGCATCCGGGCCAGGACCAGGGCCGAGAACGGCAGGGCCGGCAGCACGTAGGTCCACAACGTATTGCTCGCCATCGTGAAGAACAGCATCGGAGCCAGGGCGGCCACCAACACAAACTGGGCATTGGCGCCGGTGACTCCGATGGCCAGTCTCGCCCGCCCGTCGTGACGGAACAGCAGCCAGGCCGCCACCGTCAACCCGACGATGCCCCAGGGGAAGGATGCCCAGATCCAGAACATCCAGATCATACCCTTTGGTTGCAGGTGCGCGGTGCCGTACAGGTCGCCCGCCCAACCCGGATCCAGGAAACGTTTGAAGTGCTCGCCAATGATGAAGTAGTCGATAAAGCCCGGTGTTTTCAGCTCCGCCGCGATGTACCAGGGCAGGGCCAGGGCCAGTGTCAGCAGAGTCCCCCGGACCCAGGGGAACGCACCCAGCAGACGAAAACGGTCGCGGGCCAGGATCAGCCACAGGCCAATCGGTAATCCCGTCAGGACCAGCGTCAGTGGCCCCTTGGCCAGCAGGCCGATCACCAGCCCCAGGAAAAACAGCCAGCGCCAACCTCGTTCACGGCCATTGGCGACCATGCCGAAGCTGACCAGGCTCAGGGTGGTGCCCAGGGTCAGGAACGGATCGGTCATCACGGTACCGGCGCTGATGAAGGTCAGCGACATACTGGCAAAGATGATCGCCGTCCAGCGCGCCACCTGTTCGCCATACAGCTCCCGGGCAAAGCGCCAGATCAGGTAGACCAGGCCCAGGTTGGTCAGCCAGGCCGGCAGGCGCAGGGCAAATTCACTGAGGCCGAAGGTCAGGATCGACAGGGCCTGGAGCCAGAACGACAGCGGCGGCTTGCCCCAGAACGGCACGCCCGGCGAGAACCAGGGCGTGATCCAGTCCCCGGTCTCGGCCATCAGCCGGGCAATTTCGGCGTAGCGTGGCTCGGTGGTGTCCACCAGGGGGAACAGGGCCATCCCGATCAGGCGGGTGGCGAGGATGGCCAGCAGGGCCCACAGCCAGGGTTCAACCCGCTTCAACATACGACGAATCCTCGGTACGGGGTACGGCATGACCGGTTGTGGCTCGCTGCTGCTCAATGACATCTCGGGTGAGGTACACCGGCCGCTGTTTGGTTTCGATGTAGGTTTTGCCCACGTATTCGCCGAGGATGCCCAGCCCCATCAGCTGGATGCCGCCCAGGAACGTAATGATGGCCACCAGCGACGGATAGCCGGCGGTCGCGTCACCGAGGAGGGTCGCCTTGACCACGATCCACAAACCGAAAATGGCGCCGACGGTAGCCGCCAGCAGGCCCATCACGGTGGCCCAGCGCAGCGGTGCGACGGAAAACGACGTCAGCCCTTCCAGCGCCAGACCGACCAGGCCCAGGACATCCCACTTGGTTTGTCCGGCCGGCCGGGCTTCGCGGTCGTAGGTGAGGACCACGGTGGGCATACCGATCCAGGCGAACAGGCCTTTCATATAGCGGTTGCGTTCACCCAGCCTGAGCAGGGCGTCCACCGCCTTGCGGCTCATCAGCCGGAAGTCGCCGGTATCCACCGGGATCGTGGTGCGGCAGGTGCGATTCAGTAACCGGTAAAACGTGTAGGCGCTGGCGCGTTTGAACCAGCTCTCGCCGGCGCGGGAACGCCGCTGCATCAGCACCACGTCGGCGCCGGCCTCCCAGCGCTGGACCATGTCGGGAATCAGTTCCGGCGGATCCTGCAGATCGGCGTCGAGGATAATGACGGCTTCTCCCCGGGCGTGCTCGATGCCGGCGGTCAGCGCGGCTTCCTTGCCGAAGTTGCGGCTTAACCGGACCAGGCGGATGTTGGCCTGGTAACGCAGCGCCTGGATCAGGAAGGCGTCACTGCCGTCGTCGCTGCCGTCGTCGACAAAGACCAGCTCGGCGGTGTGGGGCAGACCGGCCAGCACTTCGCGGATGCGGTCGAGAAACAGCGGCAGGACCGCCCGTTCGTTGTAGACGGGCACGACGATCGACAGCAACGGTGGCGTAGCCGGTATACGGGATTGCGGACTATTCATGGAAGACGAGCCTCTCGTACATGAGGTAATTGAGGCCGGTCACGAGTCCGGTGGCCAGCACCTGGGCGGGTGCCGCCGGCAGGCCGGCGACCTCAAACAACACACGGAAAACGACGAGATTGGCGAGCCAGCCCGTCGCACAGGAAAGCACATATCGCGGCAGGGTCCGTGTGTGCGGGCCGGCATTGCGAAATGCCAGCCGCCGTTGCAATCCGTAGTTTGCTGCCGCACCCGTCAGGCTCCCGATGGCCGTGGCCATCGCGGCGGACAGGCCACCGCTCATCAACAGCGCCATAGTGGCCCAATGGACCAGCGTGGCCGTGCCGCCTGAAACCAGGAATCCGAGGTAAGGCCGACGGCCGGACACAATCACGCTGACGAGTGCTTTCATGGGCCGACACCTTAATGGGCGGCCCGTCAGGCAGGCGTTCAGGAAATGTCAGGAAAGTATCAAAGTGGGACTCAGCCGACGGTCTGCAGGGGGATCAGATCCAGCTGTTCACCGCCGGGCCGGCGGAACAGGTCGGTCCGCAGGGGTTCCGACTCGTGCAGGTTGAGGCCGACTTTGCGGGCCTTGCGGTTGAAGCGCTGGCGGATCAGGTCGGCATAGATGCCCTGGCCGCGCATGCGGTGGCCGAAGCGGTTGTCGTAGACCTGACCGCCGCGCATGTCGCGAATGCGGCTCATGACGTGGCGGGCGCGGTCGGGGAAATGGCGCAGCAACCAGTCCTCGAACAGCTCATGAATTTCCAGTGGCAGGCGCAGCATGATCCAGCTGGCGCGGGTGGCGCCGTTGTCGGCTGCGGCGTCCAGGATGGCTTCGATTTCCGCGTCATTGATGAAGGGAATGACCGGGCCCAGGATGATGCCGGTGGGGATGCCGGCGTCGGACAGCTCCCGGATCATGCGCAGGCGCGTTCCCGGCGACGCGGTCCTTGGTTCCATGCGCCGCTTGAGGTCGTTGTCGAGGGTGGTAAGGCTGATCCGGACGGAGCAAAGGCCGTCGGCCGCCAGGCTGGCCAGCAGGTCCAGATCCCGCAGGATCAGCGCCCCTTTGGTGATGATGGAGACCGGGTGGTTGTACTCGCGGATCACCTCCAGCAGATCTCGGGTCAGGCGGCGCCGTTTCTCCAGCGGCTGGTAGGCGTCGGTGTTGACGCCCAGGGCAATGGGCTTGCACTGGTAGCCGGGCTTGTCGAGGGCTTCCCGCAGGCGACGCGCGCCGTTGGGTTTGGCGATCAACCGGGTCTCGAAATCCAGGCCCGGTGAGAGATCCCAGTAGGCGTGGGTGGGTCGCGCAAAGCAGTAGACGCAACCGTGCTCACAGCCCCGGTACGGGTTGATGGACTGATCAAAAGGCACATCCGGCGACTGGTTATAGCTGATGATGGATTTGACCTGCTCCTCGACCACGGTCGTTGCCAGGGAGTCCGGACACAGCATGTCGTCGGGATCCCGGTACCAGCCGTCGTCGGTGGTCCGGTCCGAGGTCAGGGGCTGATAGCGGTTGTGGGGATTCCGGCCGGTGCCGCGTGTGCGCATGGTGACGTCCTGCCCTGTTGATGGAAGCCGAGGATCATTGAATACTGTATATATAAACAGTATCTGATTAAAGCATAACCAAGGGTGGGGATGGACGCAAGGCGCTGGGTGCGGCGACATGACATGTCGCCGTCCTGATTATTTTTCGACCAAACAGGGTGTTGGCGTCCGTTTTTCTACATTCACCAAAAAAATATCCGGAATACACGATATAAATTTTAATGATGGATTCGACGTTCGTAGAATGGCTCCCATCGTCGGTCAGCAGCGGGTTGGGTGAAGTGCTGCGGCCGAACGTTGGCTCATCAACTGATAACAGGATCGACCATGTCACAGTACAACCAAGACATTGAGGCCATCAAAGCTCTGAAGGAAAAGATGAAGGGCTGGGATGCGATCAACCCTGAGCACGCCGCTCGCATGCGCGCCCAGAACAAATTCCACACCGGTCTGGATATCGCCAAGTACACCGCGAAGATCATGCGTGAAGACATGGCGAACTACGACGCGGATACCGCCCAGTACACCCAGTCCCTGGGCTGCTGGCACGGCTTCATCGGTCAGCAGAAGCTGATCTCCATCAAGAAGCACTTTGGTTCCACCAAGCGTCGTTACCTGTACCTGTCCGGCTGGATGGTTGCGGCCCTGCGTTCCGAGTTCGGTCCGCTGCCTGACCAGTCCATGCACGAGAAAACCTCCGTTGCTGCGCTGATCGAAGAGCTGTACACCTTCCTGCGTCAGGCGGATGCCTGGGAACTGAACCACCTGTTCCGTGACCTGGAAGAAGCCAAGAAAGCCGGCGACAGCGCCAAAGAGCAAGAGCTGCTGAACAAGATCGAAAACCACGAAACCCACGTGGTGCCGATCATTGCCGACATCGACGCCGGTTTCGGTAACGCCGAGGCGACTTACCTGCTGGCCAAGAAGATGATCGAAGCCGGTGCCTGCTGCATCCAGATCGAGAACCAGGTATCCGACGAGAAGCAGTGTGGTCACCAGGACGGCAAGGTAACCGTTCCGCACGCTGACTTCCTGTCCAAGATCAACGCGGTTCGTCTGGCGTTCCTGGAACTGGGTATCGACGACGGTGTCATCGTGGCCCGTACCGACTCCCTGGGCGCTGGCCTGACCCAGAAGATCGCCGTGACCAACGAGCCGGGCGATCTGGGCGACCAGTACAACAGCTTCATCGATGGCGACGTCATCGAGAAAGCCGAAGACATCAACAACGGCGACGTGGTGATCAAGCAGAACGGTCAACTGGTCAAGCCGAAGCGTCTGGCGTCTGGCCTGTTCCAGTTCAAGCCGGGCACTGGCGAAGACCGTGTTGTCCTGGACTGCATCACCAGCCTGCAAAACGGCGCTGACCTGCTGTGGATCGAAACCGAGAAGCCGCACGTGGGCCAGATCGCGGCCATGGTGAACCGCATCCGTGAAGTGGTGCCCGATGCCAAGCTGGTTTACAACAACAGCCCGTCCTTCAACTGGACCCTGAACTTCCGTCAGCAGGTCTTCGACGCCTGGAAGGAAGAAGGCAAGGACGTGTCGGCCTACGAGCGTGGCGACCTGATGAACGCCGAGTACGACGACACCGAGCTGGGCAAACTGGCTGACGAGTGGACCGCTGACTTCCAGCGCAAGGCGTCTGCAGAAGCCGGCATCTTCCACCACCTGATCACGCTGCCGACATACCACACTGCGGCCCTGTCTACCGACAACCTGGCCAAGGGCTACTTCGGTGACGAAGGCATGCTGGCCTACGTGGGTGGTGTTCAGCGTAAGGAAATCCGTCAGGGCATCGCCACGGTCAAGCACCAGGACATGGCCGGCTCCAACATCGGCGACGACCACAAAGAGTTCTTCGCCGGTGACGCTGCCCTGAAGGCCGGTGGTAAAGACAACACGATGAACCAGTTCTAAAACCGGTTTATCCGTTGTTATCGGTCGGGACACCCCCGTCCGTCCTGGACCGATACCCGAAAGCCCCGCCATCCGGCGGGGCTTTTTTGTGCGCCCGGCACGGGCGCACTCCTGGAGGTGCAAGTCCTCCCGTGAGCTGGCCACAGCGAGCGAAGTGAAGCGCAACTGCGGAAGGGCGACCGACCGTGGGGAGGAAGCGTGGAGCG
>NZ_RHGZ01000038.1:0-32763 GCF_003789045.1 Marinobacter sp. R17
ACTGCATCTTAAGATCCATTACACAAGTCTCTCTCCAGGGCATGGGCGCATCCTCCTTGCCCATACCGTAACTTGTGTCACCCATGTTCCCGGTTTGAGGTGTTACCTATGTTGCCGGTTTGCACAGCCCCGGCCCCTCTCCCGCAAGGGGCGAGGGGAGCTCATGGATGTAGTTCGAGTTGAAGGCCTCATAAGCCTCTCTCCCCTGGAGGGAGAGAGGTTTGGAGAGAGGGGGACGAGGCGATAGCCTCGCCGCATCTGTGCCATCAGAAGTAAAAAGGCCCAACCAATCGGTTGGGCCTTTTTCGTTCGCCGTTGCGGTACGTATTACAGCGTCATCGCTGCCAGCCAGCCAAACACCAACAGCGGCAGGTTGTAGTGCAGGAACGTCGGCACCACCGTGTCCCAGATGTGGTTGTGCTGACCGTCCGCGTTCAGGCCGGCGGTGGGCCCGAGGGTCGAGTCCGAAGCGGGCGACCCCGCATCCCCCAGTGCCCCGGCCGTGCCCACCAGCGCCACGATGGCCAGCGGGCTGAAGCCCAGCTGCACCGCCAGCGGCACGTAGATCGCCGCAATGATGGGAATGGTGGAGAACGACGAGCCGATGCCCATGGTGATCAGCAAACCCACCACCAGCATCAGTAGTGCCGCCAGCGCCTGGTTGTCGCCGATGGCACCGACCGAGCTTTCCACCAGCGTCTTGATGTCTCCGGTCTCGCGCATGACTTCCGCGAAGCCGGAGGCGGCAATCATGATGAAGCCGATCATCGCCAGCATCTTCATGCCTTCGGTGAACAGATCGTCGGCTTCTTTCCATTTCACCACGCCGGACAGGTTGAACAGCACGAAGCCCGCCAATGCCCCGAGGATCATGGAGTCCAGCGTCAGCTGCACCACGAACGCCACCAGGATCGCCACCAGCGCCATGATCAGCGTCCACTTGTTGTAGGCGATGTCCACTCGCTCGGTGCGCTCGATCGGCGCGAGGTCGTAAGTGCGGTCCTTGCGGTAGCTGAAGAACACCGCCACCAGCAGACCGATCAGCATGCCCAGTGCCGGCAGTGCCATGGCGTGCATGACGTTGAGACCGTCCACGGCCACGCCATTGGTTTCCACCTTGGCCAGCAGGATTTCGTGCAGGTAGATGCTGCCGAAGCCGATCGGCAGGAACATGTACGGCGTGATCAACCCGAAGGTCAGGACGCAGGCCACCAGCCGGCGATCCAGCTTCAGCTTGGCCATGACGTACAGCAGCGGCGGCACCACCAGCGGGATGAAGGCAATGTGGATCGGCAGGATGTTCTGGGATGAGATGGCGATGGCCAGCAGCAGGCCGATCATCACGAACTTGATGGCCCGGCCGCCGCCGTTGCCCGCCGATTCCTGACGACCGACCATGGCCAGCGCCTTGTCCGCCAGGGCGTGGGCCAGGCCGGATTTACCGATGGCGACGGCGAATGCCCCCAAGGTGGCGTAGGACAGAGCCACCGTCGCCCCGCCGCCGAGTCCGTTGTTGAAGGCGGCAATGGTGGCATCGAGGGACAGTCCACTGATCAGGCCACCGGCAACGGCACCGACAATCAGGGCAACAACGACGTGGATCCGGCACAGGCTCAGGACGAGCATGATACCGACGGCGGCGACAACAGCATTCATGGCGCTTTTCCTTGGGGGAGGTTCAGAAAAGCGCGCTAATGTGCAGGAAACGACCAGCGGAGTCAAAGTGGATTACCGAAGTCGCCCACGCCATCGGTAAAGGCGTTATCCGACGAAGCTGAAGCGCGGAACGGTTTCTCCGGCGACCTCGACGTTCTCGCGGAACATGCTTAGCGGGCGGACCCAGAGGCTGTGGTCCCCGTACAGGCAACGGTAAACCACCAGTTCTTCCTCGGTTTCGCTGTGGCGGGCCACGCCGATGACCTCGTAGTCCTTGCCCTTGTAGTGCCGGTAGCGGCCGGGTTTGAGGGGATGTGTCATGGTGTCTGCTCAGGCGTGCATGTAACGTTTATTCTACCCGGAAACGGTGCCGGACACCGCTTCCGGGTGAGGGTATCAGGAGTGCAGCTTGTAACGCCCCGGCCCAAGGAAAACCACGCCCAGTGCAATAAACAGGTAGAAACCCTGCAGTTCCAGCGCCCAGCCGCCACTCTGGCTCAGAGTCAGCAACTGCCCCATGTGCACCAGTGCGAAGGCGACGATCATGTTCACGACGATGATCATCGCGCCGATGCGGGTGTGGTAGCCCAGGATGACCATCAGCGGCGCCAGGATTTCACCGATATAGACCCCGTAGGCCAGGACCGTCGGCAGCCCATGGCTGGCCAGCTGCGACTCCACGAAACCCACCCCGTGAAACAGTTTGGCAATCCCGTGAAACAGGATAAGGCCGCCCAGGGTGAGGCGCACAATCAGTTTGCCCAGATCCGCATTTTCCAACATCAATCGGTCCTTTCGTGAGTTAAAGCAGCAGCTTAGCGCGTTGGCCCGCCACGTCAATGTGTCGTTGGTCGGGGTTAACATCGATTCAACTCAAGCCAAGGCCCGGATTCAGGGTGAAGGCAATCTGGTTGCGCGTCAGTAGTTTCTCCCAGTAATCGCGCATCCAGTCCCAGGCGGCATCCTGAGCCTGCTCCACAAACGGCGTCAGGTTCAGGCGATAATAGTTGGGCGTTCCGGCGATTTGCACCACAGTGATGGCGATGGACTGGTCGAGCTCGTTGGCGAACGGCTCACCGATCAGGTAGTGGGTCACCAGGTTGGCCTGGATGGCTTCCAGGTCCACCAGGCGGCTGGCACGGATGGAGTAGTTGTTCTCGTACATCTCCTCCATCAGCCGGTGACACAGATAGGCCTTGATCAGCAGGCCGTCCAGGCCATCGTACTGCGCCAGCAGGATGGATGGCCGGGTGAAATAACGGATGGCGGCATCGACGAACGGTTCGAACAGGGCTTCGTTGCCTGAGTCCCGGGCACAGGTGGTGACGCACTCGATCAGCCGCGGCGCCATCTCGATGTATTCGATCGCAAACTGGAACAGGCAGGTGGCCGGATTCGGTCCCTCGACGGTAATGCTGTCCGGCAGACCGGCGGCACGTTCCGCCATCTGCCCCAGGAAGGTCCCGGAGCGGGCCTCCTGTCGACGTGCCTGGTCGATGATGTGAAGTACTGCGTTGGGTGTCATCACAGGGACTGCTCGTGTAGCTCCAGGATCGGGTCGCAAGACGCCTCCCCACTGCGTGGCAGGCGGGTCGTTACGGCGTCGCCTGCGGTTGTCTGATAGAAACCAATATCAGTGTAGTTGAGAATCAGACGTATCGCGGCATTGTTAATTTTTTGGACATGATCCAGGTTGTGTCGCTATGGGACGCATATTCGGTGACTCAGTTCCCTGCGAACCAGCGATCCTCTCGCGTGTGGCGTAGGAAGAGCCACCCCATACTGGCGGCGCGGGCCAGCATCAGGCTGGTGATGGCCAGCCACAGGCCGTGGTTGCCCCAACCCTGGCTGAGCCACCACACCGGCAGATAGACCGCCACCACCGAGAACACCATGGTGTTCTGCATGTCCCGGGTGCGGGTCGCGCCGATGAAGATGCCGTCCAGCAGGTAGCTCCAGACGGCGGCAAACGGCAACAGCCAGATCCACGGCAGGAACTCGCGAGCTGTGCCGGCCACTTCGGGAAGGCTGGTCAACAGGCTGATGATCCAGCCGCCGGCCACCAGGAACAGCAGCGTGAACAGTCCGGCGCCCCACACCGACCAACGCAGCGCGGTGCGGCAGACCGCGCGAAAGTGCGCCCGGTCGCGTTGGCCGACGGACTCGCCCACCAGGGCCTCGGCGCCGTTGGCGAAGCCATCCAGCCCGTTGGAAATCAGCATCAGGAAGGTGAGCAATACGGCATTGGCGGCCAGAATGGTGTCACCTTGTTGCGCCCCCTGGGCGGTGAAGAACGCCAGCGATAACAGCAGCAGGATGGTGCGCACCATGATGTAGCGGTTCACCGACAGAATCGCCCGATAATCCGCCAGCTTGCCCAGCAGACGGCGGTCGAACACCAGGTCCGCCGGGCGCCGGGTCCACACCAGCCAGAAGCCCAGCCCCGCCGCGGCGTATTCGGCGATCGCGGTGGCGGCGGCCACCCCCCGGCTGTTCCAGCCGAACACCGTGACGAACAGCAGGTCGAGTCCGATGTTGAGCGTGTTGGCCAGGATCAGCATCAGCATGGGGCCGCGTGGGTATTGGGTGCCGATCAGCCAGCCCACCAGGGTGTACTGGCAGAGCACCGCCGGCGCACTCCAGATGCGGATTTCGGTATACCCACGGGCGAGTTCCGTCACGTTCTCGCTGGCTCCCATCAGTTGCAGACCGAGGCTCACCAGCGGCGCGCGCAGCAGGATCAGCAGCAGGCCGATGCCGATGGCCAGCAGCAGCGAACGCACCAGCAGCGCGCTCTGGGCAAAGTCGTCGCGCCGGCCGAAAGCCTGGGCGGCCAGGCCGGTGGTCCCCATGCGCATGAAGCCGAAGGTCCAGTACAGGATGCTGAACAGGTTGCCGCCCACGGCGACGGCACCCAGGTAGTCCGGCTGGTCCAGGTGGCCGAGCACGGCGGTGTCCACCAGACCCAGCAGGGGAACGGTGATGTTGGTCAGCATCAGGGGCCAGGCCAGATGCCAGAGACGGCGGTCGAGCGGGTTCAGGGTCACGGGCGATTCAACTTTTCGGAGGCTACTTATTCAAAAATGCACTAAATACGGCGTTTTAAGATGTCTAAATTTTAAACAGTTTTTTGAGGGATTCCGGAACCTCTGTCTATACTCAAATCGGGTCTGCCGATTTTGGCGACCCAGGAATCCGTGAAAAGACTTCCTTCCCGGGACAGATGCGCTGGTGCGGATTCGCACCGGGATAAGGGACGGGAAGCACGCGCTTCCCGATGGAAGTGTCACGCAGAAAAAGCTGATCGACCCGAGTTGGCAAGGATCTGCCTCACTGTTCTCAGGGCTGGGTCTCACCGTCGCCACAGGGTCGTATCCACGACAAGAATAAGGGGCTTCGTGCGAAGCGCCAGAACTCTGTGGAGACACGGTATGCGCATGACGGCATTACGAGTCGGCACTCTGTTGGCCGGGCTCCCGGTTTGCCAGTCGGTTTTCGCCGACTGGACCGTCAATATGACCCCCGGTGTCACCAGTGTCAGTCGTGACATCTACGGTCTCCACATGACCATTTTCTGGGTCTGTGTGGTGATCGGCATCGTGGTGTTCGGCGTCATGTTCTGGTCGATCTTCGCGCACCGCCGATCCAAGGGCTACAAGCCGGCCAACTTCCACGAGCATACCTGGGTCGAGATTCTCTGGACCATTATTCCCTTCCTGATCCTGGTGGTCATGGCCATCCCGGCCACCGCCACCCTGCTGCGCATGTACGACACGAAAGAGGCGGACATCGACGTCAAGATCACCGGCTACCAGTGGAAATGGCACTACGACTTCCTCAACGAGAAGTTCGGCTACTTCTCCAATCTCGCCACGCCCCAGGAAGAAATCCACAACCTGGCCAACAAGAACGAACATTACCTGCTGCAGGTGGATGAACCGCTGGTGCTGCCGGTGGGCAAGAAGATCCGCTTCCTGGTCACTTCCAACGACGTGATCCACTCCTGGTGGGTGCCGGCGCTGGGCGTGAAGAAAGATGCCATACCCGGCTACATCAATGAAACCTGGGCAAAAATCGACGAGCCGGGCATCTACCGCGGTCAGTGTACCGAGCTGTGCGGGACGAATCATGGGTTCATGCCGATTGTGGTGAAAGCCGTGCCGGAAGACGAATACCAGGGCTGGGTCCAGGACCAGGTGGCCCAGGCCGAGAAGCTGCGCGAACTGACCAGCAAGGACTGGACCAAGGACGAGCTGATCGCCCGCGGCGAAGAAGCCTACAACACCACCTGCGCCGCCTGTCACCAGCCGGACGGCTCGGGCGCGCCGCCCACCTTCCCGGCGCTCAAGGGCAGCCCGGTTGCTACCGGGCCCATGGAGAAGCATCTGCACACCGTGGTCTTCGGGGTGCAGGGAACGGCGATGCAGGCCTTCGGCAAACAGCTCAGCGAAGTCGATCTGGCGGCGATCATCACCTACGAACGTAATGCCTGGGGCAACAACACCGGCGACATGGTCACGCCCAAACAGGTACTCGACTTCAAGCAGTCACAGCAATAGGACAGACGGCATCCGGCCCGGCCGGGTGCCCCACGATCACAGTGAGGCCAGCGCCGGCTGACGGCGCCAACGGGGGTTCACCATGAGTGCGGTCATCGACACCCACGACACCGAACACGCCCACCACGGGCCCGCCAAGGGCATCCGCCGATGGCTGTTCGCCACCAACCACAAGGACATCGGGACCATGTACCTGGTGTTCAGCTTCACCATGTTCCTGCTGGGTGGGTCGATGGCGATGGTCATCCGCTCGGAGCTGTTCCAGCCGGGGCTGCAGATCGTCGAACCCGAGTTCTTCAACCAGATGACCACCATGCACGGGCTGATCATGGTGTTCGGCGCGGTGATGCCGGCCTTCGTCGGGTTGGCCAACTGGATGATCCCGCTGATGATCGGCGCGCCGGACATGGCCCTGCCGCGGATGAACAACTGGAGCTTCTGGATCCTGCCGGCCGCTTTCGCCTTGCTGGTGTCCACCCTGTTCATGGACGGCGGCGCCCCCAATTTCGGCTGGACCTTCTACGCGCCGTTATCGACCACCTACGGGCCACCGAGCACCACCTTCTTTATCTTCGCCATCCACATGATGGGGATCTCGTCGATCATGGGCGGCATCAACGTGATCGCCACCATTCTCAACCTGCGGGCGCCGGGCATGACGCTGATGAAAATGCCCCTGTTCGTGTGGACCTGGCTGATCACCGCCTTCCTGCTGATTGCCGTCATGCCGGTGCTGGCGGGCGTGGTCACGATGATGCTGATGGACATCCACTTCGGCACCAGCTTCTTCAACGCCGGCGGCGGCGGGGATCCGGTGCTGTTCCAGCACGTGTTCTGGTTCTTCGGCCATCCCGAGGTGTACATCATGATCCTGCCGGCCTTCGGCGCCGTGTCCGAGATCATTCCGGCTTTCTCCCGCAAGCCGCTGTTCGGTTACGCCTCCATGGTGTACGCGGTGGGCGCCATTGCCCTGCTCTCCTTCGTGGTCTGGGCGCACCACATGTTTACCGTGGGCATGCCAGTGGCCGGGCAGCTGTTCTTCATGTACTGCACCATGCTGATCGCCGTGCCCACCGGGGTGAAAGTGTTCAACTGGGTGGCCACCATGTTCCGCGGCTCGCTGACCTTTGAGGCGCCGATGCTGTTCGCGGTGGCGTTCATCATCCTGTTCACCATCGGCGGCTTCTCCGGGCTGATGCTGGCCATCGCTCCGGCGGACTTCCAGTACCACGACACCTACTTCGTGGTGGCCCATTTCCATTACGTGCTGGTGCCGGGCGCCATCTTCGGCATCTTCGCCTCGGCCTATTTCTGGCTGCCCAAGTGGACCGGCCACATGTACGACGAAACGCTGGCCAAGACCCATTTCTGGATGTCGTTCATCGGCATGAACATGGCCTTCTTCCCCATGCACTTCCTGGGACTGGCGGGCATGCCGCGGCGGATTCCCGATTACGCCCTGCAGTTCGCCGACTTCAACATGATCTCCAGCATCGGCGCGTTCCTGTTCGGGGCGACCCAGTTGCTGTTCCTGTACATCGTGGTCAAGTGCGTGCGCGGCGGCGAAAAGGCGCCGGCGAAACCCTGGGATGGCGCCCGGGGCCTGGAGTGGACAGTGCCGTCACCGGCGCCGTTCCATACCTTTGCCACCCCGCCGGAAGTGAAATGAGCCGGCGAGAGTCTGGATTTCTGAAGCGCGGCATTGCCGTCGGAGGCTGCCATGGCAACTGAAAACAGCTATTACGTCCCGGAGCAGAGCAAGTGGCCCATCATCGCGACCATCGGCCTGCTGACCACCCTGGCGGGAACCGGCTCGATCATGGTCAACGCCGATCAGGGCGAGTCCACCACCGCCTCCTGGGTGGTGTTCTTCATCGGTGCGATGATCATGGCCTACATGCTGTTCGGCTGGTTCGGCAACGTCATCCAGGAAAGCCGGGCGGGGCTGTACAGCGCCAAGATGGACCGCTCCTACCGCTGGGGCATGAGCTGGTTCATCTTCTCCGAGGTGATGTTCTTTGCCGCCTTCTTCGGCACCCTGTTCTACGCCCGCCACTTTGCCGTGCCCTGGCTGGGCGGCGAAGGCGACCGCGGCTCCAGCCACATGCTCTGGGAAGGCTTCGAGGCCACCTGGCCGCTGCTGAGCACGCCGGATACCGAGACCTACACCCAGACCAAAGGCATCATCAATCCCTGGCACCTGCCGCTGATCAACACCGTGTTGCTGCTGAGCTCCTCGTTCACCGTCACCATCGCGCACCACGCGCTGAAGAGCGACAACCGCACCCGGGCCAAGATCTGGTTGGCGCTGACCATCATCCTCGGGCTGTGCTTCATTACTTTCCAGGCGGAAGAGTACATCCATGCCTACACCGAGCTGGACCTGACCCTGAACTCCGGCATCTACGGCAGCACCTTCTTCATATTGACCGGCTTCCACGGGGCGCACGTCACCCTCGGTGCGCTGATGCTGACGATCATGCTGATCCGCATCACCAAGGGGCATTTCTCGCCGGAGAAACACTTCGGGTTCGAGGCGGCCAGCTGGTACTGGCACTTCGTGGATGTGGTCTGGCTGGGCCTGTTTATCTTCGTCTACATCCTTTGATGGGGGAGCGGATCAGGGCGTGGGATTCATCGACAGGTCGCCGTGCCACAGGGCCAGGCCGATGATCAGCAGCAACAGGCCACTGAGGGTGACGCGCAGGATGAGGGAATTGAGCACCCGTCGGCTCTTGCTCTCGTCGCGCAACAGGAAGAACAGGCCGCTGAACAGCGACGCAATCACCGCGAACAGGAGAACGACGATCAGGATCTTGAGCATGCCAACAGCTCCCATGGGCCGATTGGATGATGGAGTCACTATAGCAAAGCATGACTGAGCGGGTGCAAAGACGCTGGCAGCCCGATTGGCGTCTGTGGTTGTTGGCCCTGTTATTACTGCCGGTGCTGGTGGGGCTGGGCATCTGGCAATTGAACCGGGCGGGTGAGAAAGAGGCCCTGCTGGCCCGCTGGGCCCAGCAACTGGAGAGCGGCAGCTGGACGGAAGCCTTACGTGCGGGCCTGACCGACGGTCAGCCGGTGGAACTGAGAGGGCAGTACGTCGCGGGGCGCCAGTGGTTGCTGGACAACCGCACCCGCGACGGTCGCCCGGGCTACGAGGTGCTGACCCTGTTCGAACCGGACGCCGGCCCTCCGGTGCTGGTCAACCGGGGCTGGGTGCAGGCGCCGAGGCGTCGGGATGACTTGCCGGGCCTGGTCACGCCGCCGGGCACGGTCACGATCCGGGCCCGGGTGGCGGACTACCCGACGCCGCCGGTGCTGGAAGAGACGCAGCCCGAGACCGGCTGGCCCCGGCGGGTGCAGGCGCTGCATCCGGACGACGTGAAACAGCAGGCGCCCGGAGCCGTGGACCAGCTGCTGCGGCTGGAAGACCCGGCCCAGCCCGGCGCCTACCGGGCGGATTTTGCACCGGATCTGATGGGGCCGCAGACCCATTACGGCTATGCGGCGCAGTGGTTCACCATGGCCGCCGTGCTGGTGGTGCTGACGGTGGTGGCGAGTTACCGGAAACAACAAGGACAGGATCAGGATGACGCTGGCAATGACTGACCCCAGGCAAACCCAAACCGGCCCCACGCCCGAGCAGGTCCGGCGTGGCCGACGCACGGCCCTGCTGCTGTTTGCCATCGGCTTCGGCCCGCTCGTGCTGGCGACCATCATGTACTACACCGGCTGGATGAATCCCACGGGCCAGTCCAACAACGGCGTCCTGATCGATCCTTCGGTTCCGGTGGCCGAGCTGGGCCTGGTGAACGCCGACGGCCAGCCCTTCGCCGATCGATTCGGACCCATGCACCCGGACGCCAGCTGGTTGATGCTGGTGGCCAACGAGGGGCCCTGCAGCGAGGCCTGCCAGCAGCAGATCTACCTGGCGCGCCAGGTCAACGTGGCCCTGGGCAAGAACCAGGACCGGATGAGCCGGGCCGCCTACCTGCCCGAGCCACCGGCGGACCTGAGCGGCTATCCGGACATGCCCCTGCTGCGAGCCGGCGAGACGGAAGCGATCCGCTGGCCAGGCGACGTGGACCTGCAACAGGCCCCCCAGATTTACGTCATCGACCCGTTCGGCAACGTGATGATGCGTTACGGACCGGCGATGGACGGCAAGGCGATTCTTGAGGATCTCAAGCACCTGATGAAGATTTCCCAAATCGGCTGACGTGGTCCGGCGCGGAAGCATCCCGCCACGTGGAAAGACGCCAGCCACAGGTCGGAGGAGTGTGCCATGAACGCAACGCCTGACCGTATTGCCCCGCACCGTCGGTTGATGAGACGCCTGGCGCTGGCTGCGACCGTGCTGACACTGCTGGTGGTGATGCTGGGGGCCTGGACCCGGCTGACCCATTCCGGCCTGGGCTGCCCGGACTGGCCCGGCTGCTACGGCTTCTTGAGCGTGCCGCAATCCGCCGAACACATCGCCATCGCCGAGGCCCGTTTCCCGGAAGCGCCGTTCGACGCGAGCAAAGGCTGGCCGGAAATGATCCATCGCTACGCCGCCGGCACCCTCAGTCTGCTGGTGTTCACCATCGCTTTCCTCGCCGTGCGCTATCGCCGGGAAGGTCTGCCGCTGCGCCACCCGCTGCTGATTGCCGGCTTCATCCTGCTGCAGGCCGCGTTCGGCATGTGGACGGTGACCCTCAAACTCTGGCCCCAGATCGTGGCCCTGCATCTGCTGGGTGGGTTCACCACATTGAGCCTGTTGACCCTCCTGACCCTGCGCCTGCGCGGCCGTCACGTGAATCCATTGCCGTCCCTGGCGCACCGGCTGGGACATTTCCGGCCCGCCTTGCGGGTGGCCCTGTTCCTGGTGATTGCCCAGATCGCCCTGGGCGCATGGACCGCGTCCAACTACGCGGCGGTAGCCTGCACCGATCTGCCCACCTGCCAGGGGCAGTGGTGGCCACGGATGGACTTCCGCCACGGCTTTGATGTGACCCAGGCGGTGGGCCCGAATTACCTGGGTGGCCAGCTGACGGCCGAGGGCCGGGTGGCCATCCACGTGACCCACCGGATTGGCGCCATGCTGGTATTGGCGGTGCTCGGCAGTCTGCTACTGCGGCTGTGGCGACCGGCTCGTGAGGCCGGCATGGGGCGTTGGGTGCTGCTGAGCGGCGGGGTGTTGCTGGCGCAGATTGCGCTGGGGATCGCCAACGTCTGGCTGCACATCCCGATTGCCGTGGCCATGGCCCACAACGCACTGGGCGCAGGGCTGCTGCTGACGGTGATCAACCTGCTGTGGCGACTGCAGCCGTTCCCGGTCGCGCGGTCGCTGCCGAAACTGCGACTGATCAACCATGAGGTGCCTGCATGAGCGAGCCGTCCGACACCGTTGCGCTCGATCTCCACCGCGCCAGCTGGCGCGACTTCCTGGAGCTGACCAAGCCCCGGGTGGTGGCGCTGATGATGCTGACCACGGTGATCGGCATGTTGCTGGCCCGGCCGGAACTGCCGGGGCTCACCGTGCTGGTGTTTGGCAACTTGGGCATTGCCGCGCTGGCAGGCGCCGCGGCGGTGGTGAACCATGTGGTGGACCACAAGGTGGATACCCTGATGGCGCGCACCCGCAAACGGCCGGTGGCGACGGGCCGGGTGTCCACGCCCGAGGCGTTGGGGTTCGCGCTGGTGCTGGCGCTGGGCGGGATGTGGGTGCTCATGCAGTGGGTCAACCCACTGACCGCCTGGCTGACGCTGGCCTCACTGGTGGGCTACGCCGGCGTCTACACGCTGTTCCTCAAGCGGGCGACGCCACAGAACATCGTGATCGGCGGACTGGCCGGGGCCATGCCGCCGCTGCTGGGCTGGACCGCGGTGACCGGCCGGGTGGATGGCCACGCCCTGCTGCTGGTGCTGATCATCTTCGCCTGGACGCCGCCGCATTTCTGGGCCCTGGCCATCCACCGCAAGGCGGAGTACGCCAAGGCCGGCATTCCCATGCTGCCGGTCACCCACGGCAATCGCTACACCGAACTGCACATCCTGCTTTACACGCTGGTCCTGTTCGCCGCCAGCCTGCTGCCGTTCGTCACCGGCATGACCGGGCTCATCTACCTGGTGGGGGCTGCGGCCCTGGGCTTGCGATTCCTGCACTATGCTATTCGACTCTGGCAGGGCGATGACCGACAGGTGGCGTTGGCCACCTTCAAGTATTCCATCACCTATCTCATGGCCCTGTTCGTCGTGCTGCTGATCGACCATTTCGTGCGTTTCTGAACGGGAGCCGTATGGCGCAACGCAAGAACACCTTTGGTATTCGCCTGACGGTGGCGGTTCTCATCGTCGTGGTGGTGGCCATCCTGGGGATGGTGATCATCCGCCAGGCGGTCTTTGTGCCCCAGGCGGCCCAGGCCGGCCCGCCGCCGGATCTCAGTGCCATGCACACGTTCGTCTACGACGAGGCGCGGCCCGTTGCGGATTTCCAGCTGGCGAACGAGCAGGGCGATACCGTCACCAACGCCGTCCTCAAGGGCCACTGGACCTTCGCCTACGTCGGCTACACGTCCTGTCCGGATGTCTGCCCCACCACACTGGCGATGCTCAGGCAGGCCAACCAGGAACTGGCCGGCAGCGGACCAACGCCGCAGACCCTGCTGATCAGCGCCGACCCGGAGCGGGACACACCATCCCGGCTGGACGCCTACCTGAACGCGTTCGGCGAGGATTTCCACGGTGTGACCGGCGATATCGACACCCTGCGCGCACTGGCCCGCAGCCTTAACGCCGACTTTTCGCGACGCACCGACAACAACGGCCAAACTGTCGTTGACCACAGCACCCACCTGGCATTGATCAATCCACAGGGTGAGATGACCGCGGTGCTGCAGCCGCCCTTCAAACCGGAGCAGGTGGTGTCGGCCTTCCGACAGATCGTCCAGTGGTACGGCGCCGGCGACGCCTGATCCGCACCTTCCACGACACCGGCCACCTTTCCCCTTTCCGGCGAATCACCTAAACTGCCAGCCCTTTTTGTGTCGCATCCTAACCAAAGGTGAGCCATGGCCCCGTCGTCCACTTCAAACGCATCCCGGCGCGATCTGTTCCGGGTGCTGCTGGCAGGGTCGATCGTCCTGTTGGTGGTCCACACCCTGGGCCGCTTCTACTACACGCCGCTGCTGCCGTATCTGGTGGACGATGGTGTTCTGGATTCGCGACAGGCCGCGGCTCTGGCCACCTGGAATTACCTGGGCTACCTGATGGGCGCCATGCTGGCGATCCGCTGGCACCGGGTCGATCACATCCGCGTGCTGTTGCCGGTATCGTTGGCGGTGCACGTCATCACCACCCTGTTGCAGACCCAGATCGAGGCGGTGCCCGCGCAGGATGTGGTGCGATGGCTCAACGGCGTCGCCAATGGTGCGGTCTTCGTTCAGGCACCGGCGCTGATCCTGGAATGGCTGGTCCTGCGCAACCGGGCGTCCCTGAGCGGACTGGTGTACCTGGGCGTGGGTTTTGGTCTGCTGCTGTCCAGCGGCATGGTCACCCTGACTGCGGACTGGCTGAGCGGTGCTGCCCGCTGGTGGCCGGCCCTGGTGCTGTCGGTGCCGCTGGCCTGGTGGGGGTGGCGCCAGCTCCACGCGCTGGAGATGCCGGTGCATGATCCGGCCCAAGCCGATCGCAGCGCCGCCAGGCGAGGCCAGTCAACGCTGTTCGATCGCGCCAGCATCCCGCTGTTCCTGTCTTACGCCGGCGCCGGACTGGGTTATATCCTGCCCATGACGTTTCTGCCCCTGCTGGCCAAGATGCAGCTCGACCCCGGCGCCTGGCTGGTGGACGGGTCCTGGCTGATCGTGGCGCTGGCGACCATTCCGTCCGCCTACGTCTGGAATCACCTGGGAGCCCGCATCGGCGACCGGCTCGCCCTGCGGATCAATTTCGTGGTGCAGCTGGTGGGCGTGCTGGCGGCGGTGATCTGGCCGGGGCCGGTGGGCATCGTGCTGTGCGGCTCGTTGATCGGCGGCACCTTCCTGGGAGCGGTCCTGCTGACCCAGCGCATCGCCCGGGCGCTGCATCCGCACCAGGGCCCGCGCCTGTCGGCGGCCATGGTGGCGCTTTACGCCTTTGCCCAGATGGCCGGACCCTGGCTGGTCAAGCAGTGGCTGGACTTCGGAGGCACCCTGGAAAGCGCCTTCTGGATTGGCGTGGGCGCGCTGGTCTGGGGGCTGCTCTTTGCCTGTCTGGTACCGGCGCCGAAGCGCTGACACCGGGGATAATGCAACCTATTCCTTGTCCGCGTCGTCGTTGCTATCCAGCACAAAACAACGCGGCAATGAATAGAAATAGGCATTGATCACCCGCTCGGATTCCTTCTCCATGTCGAACGTATCCGGCACCAGCAGCCAGAAGTAGATCAGCCCGGTGATCTGCACGTGCAACTGGACGATGGCCCGTTCGATGTCCAGGTTCTCCGGCAGCTGGCCCAGACGGATGGCGTTGCGCATCACGCCGCGCATGCGCTCGGACGCGTCGTAGATGTTGTTGCGATGCCGGGCAACCAGCTGGGCGTTTTCATCGGTCAGCTCGCACTTGTGGAACATGATCTCGAACACCTTGCGCTGGTGCGGATCGCGGGCGATGTCCCGGGTGAGGAAGAGCAGGAAGTCTTTCAACCGGCCCAGAGGGTCGGTCTGTTCGGGATCTTCAACCACAGCGCGGAGCATTTCCAGCGGCAGTTCCTGGCGCTCCATCATCGCCTCGAACACGTCGTGCTTGTTCTTGAAGTGCCAGTAGATGGCCCCCCGGGTGACACCCGCCTCCGCCGCAATATCGTTCAACGACGTGCGCGAGACGCCTTTTTGATAGAAGACGGTCTCCGCCGCGTCGATCAGCAGTTCACGGGTCTTCTGGGCGTCTTCTTTGGTGCGTCGGGCCATGGGCCGCTCCTGTAAATTTCATGTCAGCACAGTACTAACAACTATACATACATTCGTGCATGTATGTATAATCGGGTTTTCACGGATTCGCCTTGGCGTGGGTCAATTTTCCCGCGCCTTTTCTATATCGGCTCTACTGAGGTTTCCCCCATGCGGCATTCTACGCAATCCCTGTTTTTGTTGCTGATTGCATCTGTCATGCTCAGCGCCTGCGGTAAACAGGAGTCTTCCGCCCAGGCCCAATCCCAGCGGCCACCGGCAGAGGTGGGCTTCGTCACGGTACACGCCCAGCCGTTCACGGTGATCAACGAGTTGCCGGGGCGCACGTCCCCGTACCAGGTGGCGGAAGTCCGCCCGCAGGTGACCGGCATCCTGGAGAAGCGCCTGTTTGAAGAGGGCGAGACGGTCAAGGCCGGCCAGGCGCTCTACAAGATCGACGACAAACTCTACAAGGCTTCCCTGGCCAGCGCTGAGGCGGATTTGGCATCCGCGAAAGCCAACCTGCAATCGGCCCAGCTCACGGCCAACCGCTACGAGCGCCTGATCAAGACCGGCGCCGTCAGCCAGCAGGAACTGGACGATGCCCGCGCCACGCTGAATGCGAACAAGGCCGCTGTGGCTGCCGCCCAGGCGTCGGTACAGACCGCGCGCATCAACCTCGACTACACCACCATCGAAGCGCCCATCAGTGGCCGCATCGGTCGGTCGGACGTGACCGCCGGTGCCCTGGTGACCGCCAACCAGAGCAGCTCCCTGACGGTGATTCGCCAGCTCGACCCGATCTACGTCGACCTGACCCAGTCCTACGCCGACATGCAATCCCTGCGCAGCGCCATGGCCAGCGGTCAGCTGGAAACGGTGGGCAAGGATAAGGCTTCCGTGTCCCTGGTCCACCAGAACGGCGCCACCTACCCGCACGACGGCACGCTTCAGTTCTCCGAGTACGCGGTGGACGAAAACACCGGCTCCGTCACCCTGCGTGCCCTGTTCCCCAACCCAGACGGCGAGCTTCTGCCGGGCATGTTTGTGCGCGCCCGCCTGCCTCAGGCGGAAACCCAGGATGCCATCCTGGTGCCGCAGAAAGGCGTGACTCGCCAGCCCAACGGCCAGGCGTCCGCCATGGTGGTGGGCGAGAACGACACCGTGGAAAAGCGCACCGTCGTGACCGAGAGAGCCGTGGGTAACCGCTGGCTGATCAGCAGCGGCCTGAAGGAGGGCGATCGCCTGATCGTCGAAGGCCTGCAGAAAATCGGCGCGGGCGCCCCGGTGAAGCCGGTCAGCGTGGATGACGCCGACCAGACCGCCAACGCCAAGACCACCGACGCAGCACAGGGCTGATTGCATGGCACGTTTCTTTATTGACCGACCGATCTTCGCCTGGGTCATCGCCATCGTCCTGATGATGGCCGGTGGCCTGTCGATCTATAACCTGGCCGTCGAGCAGTATCCGACGGTCGCGCCGCCCGAGGTCACCATCAGCGCGTCCTATCCGGGCGCCTCGTCGGAAGCGGTGGAAGACTCCGTCACCCAGGTGATCGAGCAGCAGATGAACGGCATCGACAACCTGTTGTACATGTCGTCCACCAGTGACTCCCAGGGCAACGCCTCGATCTCCCTGACGTTTGCCGCCGGCACCGATCCGGACATCGCCCAGGTGCAGGTGCAGAACAAGCTGCAACTGGCCACGCCGCGACTGCCCCAGGTGGTGCAGCAACAGGGCGTGCAGGTCACCAAGTCCTCCGACACCTTCCTGATGGTGGTGGCCTTTACCTCCAGCGACGGCAGCATGGACCGGGCCGACATCGCCGACTACGTGGCCGCCAACATCAAGGACCCGATCAGCCGGACCCAGGGCGTGGGTCAGACCCGTCTGTTTGGTGCCCAATACGCCATGCGGGTGTGGCTCAACCCCAACAAGCTCAACGAATACGGCCTGACACCGGCGGACGTGACCAACGCCATCGCCGTGCAGAACAACCAGGTGGCCGGCGGCCAGTTGGGCGGTACGCCGTCGGTGGACAATCAGCAGATGAACGCCTCAATCATCGTGCAGACGCTGCTGTCCACGCCGGAGGAATTCGGCAAGATCCTGCTCAAGGTCACGCCCGACGGTTCCAAGGTGCGCCTGAACGACGTCGCCCGCGTGAAGCTGGGTGCGGAGAGCTACAACACCGTGGGGCGCTTCAACGGGCATGCGGCCGCCGGTCTGGGGATCAACCTGGCGTCCGGCGCCAACGCGCTGGATACCGCCGAACGCGTACGGGCCCGTCTCGACGAGCTGAAGCAGTACTTCCCCGACGGCCTGGAAATCCAGTATCCGTATGACACCACCCCGTTCGTGAAAATCTCCATCGAGGAGGTGGTCAAAACCCTGTTTGAAGGCATTGCCCTGGTCTTCCTGGTGATGTTCCTGTTCCTGCAGAACTTCCGGGCCACGCTGATTCCGACCATTGCCGTGCCGGTGGTGCTGTTGGGTACGTTTGCGGTGCTCTTCGCATTCGGCTTCTCGGTGAACACCCTGACCATGTTCGGCATGGTGCTGGCGATCGGCCTGTTGGTGGACGACGCCATCGTGGTGGTGGAGAACGTGGAGCGGATCATGTCCGAGGAAGGGCTGGGGCCGCTCGAGGCCACCCGCAAGTCCATGGGCCAGATCACCGGCGCCCTGGTGGGGATTGCCCTGGTGCTGTCGGCGGTGTTCGTGCCCATGGCCTTCTTCCCGGGGTCTACCGGCGCTATCTACCGCCAGTTCTCGATCACCATCGTCTCGGCGATGATCCTGTCGGTGCTGGTGGCGTTGATCCTGACGCCGGCCCTGTGCGCGACCCTGCTCAAGCCCCACAAAGGCGACCACCACACCAAGGGCGGCTTCTTCGGCTGGTTCAACCGGTCGTTCGAGAAAGCCTCCGGCCGTTACCAGGGCCGGGTCGAGAAAATCGTCGGCCGGCGGGGCCGCTATGTGCTGCTGTATGTGGTGATCGTCGGTGTGCTGGCGTTCAGCTTCATGCGCCTGCCCTCCGCGTTCCTGCCGGATGAGGACCAGGGCATCCTGCTGGCCCAGGTGCAGCTGCCGGTCGGGTCTACCCAGGAGCAGACCATCGACGTGCTCAAGAAGATGGAACACCACTTCCTGGTGGATGAGAAAGACGTGGTGCAGTCCATGTTCACCGTGGCCGGCTTCAGCTTTGCCGGCCAGGGCCAGAATTCCGGCCTCGCCTTCGTGCGGCTGAAAGACTGGGAAGACCGCGACCTGAGCAAGGACGGCGTGCAGGCCGTTGTCGGCCGGGCCATGGGGGCCTTCTCGCAGATTCGGGAAGCGGTGATCTATGCCCTTAACCCGCCGTCCATTCCGGCGCTGGGTGTGGCCAGCGGCTTCAACATGCAGCTGCAGGACCGCGGTGGCCAGGGCCATGATGCCCTGGTGCAGGCGGCCCACAAGCTGCTGGCCGAAGCCAACCAGAACCCGGCGCTGATGCAGGTGCGTTACAGCGGCCTGCCGGACGCGCCCCAGTACCGTCTCGACGTGGACCGCCAGAAGGCCAAGGCGATGGGCGTGTCGCTGAGCGACATCAACACCACCCTGCAGGTGGCGTGGGGCTCCAGCTACGTCAACGACTTCACCGACCGCGGTCGGATCAAGAAGGTCTATGTCCAGGCGGATGCGCCCTACCGCATGCTGCCCCACGACATCGACAACTGGTACGTGCGCAACGGCGATGGCGAGATGGTGCCGTTCTCCAGCTTCGCTACCGGCGAGTGGACCTACGGCCCGCAGCAGCTGCAACGCTATAACGGCGTGTCGTCGATGAACATCCAGGGCAACGCAGCGCCCGGCTACAGCACCGGCGACGCCATGAAGGCCATGGAAAAACTGGTCGACGGCCTGCCCGGCGGCTTCGGTGCCCAGTGGACCGGCCTGTCCTACCAGGAGCAGCAGTCCGGCAGTCAGGCCCCGGCGCTGTATGCGCTATCGCTGATTTTCGTCTTCCTGTGCCTGGCCGCGCTGTACGAGAGCTGGTCGATTCCGTTCTCCGTCATGCTGGTGGTGCCGCTGGGGGTCATCGGTGCGGTATTGGCGGCGACGATGCGCGGGCTGGATAACGACGTGTTCTTCCAGGTGGGCCTGCTCACCACCATCGGCCTGTCGTCGAAGAACGCGATCCTGATCGCCGAATTCGCCTTGGAGCTGGAGAAGCAGGGCCGCGGCCTGCTCAAGGCCACGCTGGAAGCGACCCGCATGCGACTGCGGCCGATCCTGATGACTTCGCTGGCCTTCGGCCTGGGCGTCACGCCGCTGATGCTCAGCACCGGCGCCGGTTCCGGCGCGCGGAATGCGATCGGTACGGCCGTGTTCGGTGGTGTCGTCGCGGCCACGGCGCTGGCCATTTTCTTCATCCCGCTGTTCTACGTGCTGGTGCGCCGCCTCTCCGGTGTGCCCTTGAAAGCCAGCGGTGACACCGAGTCCACATCCGATGACCGTGGGGACACCCCGGCACTCGAACAACCGGAGGGCCGTTCATGAAACGACTGACCCCAGCATTGATCATTGCCCTGGGTCTGGGCGGATGCACCCTGATGCCCGACTACCAGCGGCCGGACAACCCGGTCCCTAAGGACGTGGGCGCCAGCAGCCAGGCGCAGGACAGCGTTGTCCTGCCCGGCTGGGAGACCCTGTTCCAGGACAACCAGCTGCGCGCGCTGATCAGCAACGCCCTGGCCAACAACCGTGACCTGCGCCTGGCCATGCTCGACGTCAAAGCCGCGCGGGCCCAGTACGGCATCCAGGGCGCGGATCTGTTCCCGGAGATCGGCGTCAACGCCGACGGCTCCCGTTCGCGGGTGCCGGCCGACCTGAGCAGTACCGGCTCCAGCACCATCACCAGCCAGTACGGCGTCGACCTGGGCGTGGCCTCCTATGAACTGGACCTGTTCGGCCGCGTGCGCAGCCTCAAGGAGTCCGCCCTGCAGACCTACCTCGCCACCGAGGAAGCTCAGCGCAGCGCCAAAATCACTCTGGTCTCCGAAGTGGCCAACGCCTACCTGACCCTGCTGGCGGACAAGCAGAACCTGCGCATCAGCCAGGAGACCGTCGACGCCCAGCAGGAATCCGTCAACCTGGTGCGCAACCGCTACAACGCGGGCCTGGGGTCCGAACTGGACGTGCGCCAGGCGGAAATCGCCCTGGAAACCGCGCGCACCAACCGCGCCCAGTACCGCCGCCTGGTCTCGGAAGATCGCAACGCGCTGGCCGTGCTGGTGGGCGCGCCGGTGCCGGTGATCCCCAACACCAGCGTGATCGATCCGGCCGTCTCCCTGCTGACCGACGTGCCGGCAGGGCTGTCCTCCGATGTGCTGCTGCAGCGCCCGGACATCCAGCAGGCCGAGCACAACCTGAAGTCGGCCAGCGCCAACATCGGCGCGGCCCGGGCGGCGTTCTACCCGAGCATCACCCTGACCGGGTCGGCGGGTACCGCCAGCAGTGAACTGTCCGGCCTGTTCGATGGTGGCTCCGGCGCCTGGTCGTTCGCGCCCAGCATCAACCTGCCGATCTTCACCGCCGGTAAGAACCAGGCCAACCTGGACCTGGCGGAAATCCAGCGGGATCAGCAGGTCGCCCAGTATGAGCTGACCATCCAGAACGCCTTCCAGGAAGTGGCAGACGCCCTCGCGGCCCGCAACTTCCTGGCTGAGCAGGAAACCGCCCAGGCGGCGCTGGTCAAGGCCACCGAACGTTCTCTCAACCTGGCGGAAGATCGCTACGAGGCCGGTGCGGATGATTATCTCGCCGTGCTCGACGCCCGCCGGGAGCTGCTGAGCGCGCGTCAGGCCCTGGTATCCGTCAAGCTGCAGAAGCTGACCAACCGCATCACCCTGTACCGCGCGTTGGGCGGTGGCGAATCGCCGGATCAAGCCACGGTAATCGGGCAGAAGCCGACGCAGGATGAAACCCCGGCACAAGGTTGAACCGGTCCGTCGCAACATGGACCGCGTAGGGTACGGATTCACCCGCAAAGCCCATCTGGCATGGGAACCACAAGGAGTGTCTATGACCATCGGTAAGCCATTCACGATCCTGGTCCTGAGTCTACTCAGTGCCGGCGTCATGGCGGAAGAATCGACGTCCAAACCAGACCCGGACGAGTGGCGGTTCAACCTCGGCGCCGGTGTCGGCGTCGCGCCGGAATACCGCGGTGCCGACACTTACAAGGCCATTCCGATCCCGGTGGTGGAAGCCCGTCTGGGACGGCTGTTCATCAACCCGATTACCGGCATCGGCTGGAACGTGGTGCGGACCGAACAACTGACGATCTCGCCGGTGATTTCCTACGAGCGTGGCCGTGACGACGTTGGCGACATCTCCGAACTCGACAAAGTCGATGACGGCGCCATGGCCGGCGTGCTGCTGAGCTGGACACCCGGACCCTGGCAGTTCAACACCGAGCTGGCGACGCCGGTGGCCGGTGATCTGGAAGGGATTCGCCTGCGCTCCTACCTGCGCTACCGCGGCCGCCTGTCACCGCAATGGAGCTACGGCTTCGGGCCGGGGGCCACCTGGGCCAACGAGAAATGGAACGATGTCCTGTTCGGCGTCTCGGACGCGGAAGCCACCCGCTCAGGACTGGCGGCTTACGATCCCGACGGCGCCTTCCTGCGCGCCAGCCTCAACGGTCGCCTGACCTATCACGTGACGCCGGAGTGGAACGTCTCCTCCATTGCCCGCTACAGCCGGCTCTTCGGCGATGCGGCGGACAGCCCGATTGTCTCGGACGTGGGCGATGCCAATCAATGGTTCGGCAGCCTGATCGTCACCTACAGCTTCTGACACACCGTTTCACGCCCACCGTCCTCCCCCCTGAACCCAACCCTCCCGGACGGTGGGCTTTTTTATCCATCATCACTGCCGCCTCTGAACCGTTCGCCGGACCAATGCCCCCGATCCCGCGTATGCTGTGGTAGAAAGTCCCTCATCGGAGTCGTATGTCATGTTGCTGAACGAGGATCTATCGTCCCCCGCGCGGGTCCATGCCAGCGCCCTGGACTGGGTGCCAAGCCCCCTGGGCGGCGTCGAGCGGCGTATGCTGTTTCGCATTGGCGACGAGAAAGCCCGCGCCACGTCTATCGTGCGCTACGCGCCGGGCAGCCATTTCTCCGCCCATAACCATCCCGGCGGCGAGGAGTTCCTGGTGTTGGAAGGCACCTTTCAGGACGAGAACGGCGATTACCCGGCCGGCTCGTACGTGCGCAATCCGCCGGGCAGCCGGCACACCCCGCGCAGCGACGGCGGCTGCATCATCTTCGTCAAACTCTGGCAGTTCCGCGCGGACGATCTTGAGCCCGTGGTCCGCCGCCCCCGCGAGGGCGAGCGGGCGCCACTGCGCCCGGGTATCGTGGCGGCAAGGCTGCTGTTCGAGGGCGCCGATGAACGCGTGCTCCTTGAGGAATGGCAGCCGGGAGCCGAGGTGGCCCTGGAGGGCTTTCCGGGCCTGGAACTGCTGGTCCTCGACGGCAGGTTCAGCGACGGCACCGACGACCTGGACCGCTACACCTGGCTGCGCCTGCCCGCCGGCGAGTCGCTGAAAGCCCGGGTGGGCCCGGAAGGCGCCCGCGTCTGGTACAAGGTCGCGCCGCTGATGCACGAGCGGGTCTGCGCCTTCGATGAATGATTTCCTGGTGCTCAGGGGGAAGCTATGGCGATCCTGGACCATTGGGCGCGACGCTTACGAGTGACGCACCATTGAAAGGTGCTACCAGGTCGTCAGGCGGTCGAGAAGCGATGAAACGCGCCCTTTCCGTTTAAGCTCCGTGTTCTTCATCACGATCAAGAGGTCAACAGCACCCGAAAAATCGGGCCCGAAAGGAATACGCTCCAGGGCATCGCGCGTTGCTGGGTAGAAATGCCACAAGGAGCTGGCCAGCTCATTTTCCAGTTGCCCCGGACCCCAGCCGAAGGTGCCGATGCCGCAAACAGGAACGTGATGGGCGGCGTTATCGATAAAGGCCTGCTCGTCAAAATTCAGCGCCAGGGATGCATTGCGGATGGTGCTTTTGTAGTTTTCCGGATTGCGACCCATTATCCAGGGTCGATCATCGGCAACCGGGCCACCGGCAAGAACTTTGGTTGTCACCAATTCCTTAGAGGAGAGATGCGAAAGAAGGGGAGAAATCCCGGCGATTTCGTCCAGGCCTTTGCTGTAGTTCTTGTTCATCGAGACGCCGACAGCACCGTCGCTCGAGTGCTGGACGATGTAGATGGCCCTGCCTGCAATGGACTCAAATTTCGGCATCTCGGATAGCGCCGGATTGGCAATCAATAGCCCGTCTTCCAGAAATGAAGACATTCACCCTTCTCCTTGAGTTGTTGATCGATGGCCCTGAAACTCAGGCCATACTTCCCTTTCTTTATCGTGATTGAGGCGCTGGGCTCAGCCGGGGTTGTCGGCAGATTTTGCAAGGCCTGACGCCAGGGCTTCAGAACTCGCCGCGCTCGTGCCGTTCGGCAATCTCCTTGAACAGATCGAACAGGCCGTCGTCGAACAACCAGGGATCGCCCATTTCGAACATTTGACAAAAAGGGCCTTCCGATTGGGTTGAATGCTCAATCCTGTTTAAGTTGTCGAAGGAATAGCCCGGTGTATAGCGACCGCCATAAGCTGCACCACGAGTGACACCGAGAACTTCGCCGTCGATTTCCTCGCGGATATTGAACTTGCCTCTCGGGATGGCGTTTGGATCGTCAGGGTGCAGAAAGAAGCGGTCTATGGAATCGATAAACCATCTTACGCCGGCTATTGGGTATTCGTACTGCTGGTAAACGAACTCCCCTGGCGATGAGTCGTCTGGAGCCAGCCATTCTTTAATCGAGATAATTAGATGTCGATCATAGATAAAGAAATGCCAAATCTGAGGGTAGTTTGGCGTGCTATGAGCTTCATCTTTACTTTGACCAACTTTTTGGTAGCCACGAGGAGGCGAATCTGGGTCAATAAAAGGCCAGGGGGGTAATCTCGAATACTGCATGTCACGCTCCAAAATCGATAGGGACTAAATCGACAAGCTCAACGTAAGCGTCGTTTCCGCCTTTACCGCCGTTGGTCATATAGTCAAAGGTTTTTGGGTTTTTTTCATAAGTGAGCGTTTCAAGGGCACCGTAAACTCGGTTGTCACTCGAGAAGGCCGTATGTTTGGTTAGACCGTTGCCCAAAAAGTGCTCATTAGCTCCGGTATCGCGTTGGATTCGGAGGCGAGTTTCAAAAGCATTTATTTCGTCAGAGTTGAGCCCCCGATTTTTTAGATGACGCCGTCGAACACGCGGGCTTGACCACTCATCGTCTCCCATATCCTTAACAAGCGTTTCGTACTTGGCCTGATACTCCGGCGTCATCACCTCATCCAGTAAACCATCCAGTTCCGTATAGCCATCCAGTTTTTCGCGTGCAAACGCCTTCAGGTTATCGAATGTCGGGATTATCGTCCTGGCATCCGCCTGCTTGATGGCGGCCTCCCGGTCGATGATCGCCAACTTGTAGTTTGCGTCAGGTTTGTACTCGATCCCCAACTGCTCGGCAATCAGCTTAGGGCAGGTGTCGGACGGTTCGATCTGGTCCAGGGTGGTGGACCAGTAGCGGACTGTACCATCCGCACCGGGGCGACCCAGAGTGCCGGCCATGGCGCCTTCGGGCTTTTTGTAGCCGTCCACATGATGGGTTTCTACCAGACGGACGATAAAGCGGTCGTTATCCAGACCCTCTTGGGCGAGCTGAAGCAGTTCCTCCTGAGTGTATTTTGGCGTGAAACCTCCCTGTGCCAACAGACGCTGACGGGCGGCTTTCAAAGCGGTGACGGCATCTTCCAGGCTGTTCACGATGAGTCGCCGGCTGGCCAGGGAGCGTTCCTTTAACTCGGGGCCTTCGGGACGCGGGCGGCAAACGCTCTCGCAACGGCCATCAGTGGCTACGGAATAATGGTAACGGGTTTGCCGCGCGATCTTCAGTCGTTTGGCCAGGTTGCGTAAGGGCGCGGCTAAAGGGGCCAGTTTTTTCAGGTAACGGGGCGCCGACGCGACTGCACCGGCCCCTCCCGTAGCGGCTGCGAGGAGGATGCCCAGTACAACATCGAAGCCCAGCCCACCGGCTGAGAAACTGATCTCGGTGCTGTCCTGCACCTGTGCGAATTCGACGGCAAAACGCCCCAGCATGTCACGGGACTCCGGATCGTCCAGCAGCAGGGCAGTGATCTCATAAGCTTCCGTCAGGTCTTCCCAGCGAATATCGGCAGGGTCGAAACCGAGCGCCTCGACCAGGGCGGCTTTATTGGCCTCATCGAAGCGTTGTTTGAAGTCGTGGACCCAAGCCTGGTCGGAGCCATTCAGCGTTGCGTCCCAGGCGGCCTCGAGGGCATGCCGGAACTGCTGCATCGGGGTGAGGTTGCCAACGGCTGCGGCCGTGTGCACGAATCCGACGGCACTCTCCCAGAGCCCCTTCAGGCCGAACACCACATGCACGCCAGCATTGAAGGTCAAAGGCAGGTCCGCCGTGCTGGCATCGAGGCGTGCCGCTTCCCTGCGCTCTCGGGAGACCATGGCATCCAGTTGGGCCTGGAGTTGCTGACGCAGCAGGGCGATGGACCCCGCTGGCGCCGGGTCGCCGAAACGGACATCCACCACAGGATCCAGCAGCCCCGTCACCTGTGCTTGGCCCTGATCGTCCAATGTGCCCGAGCGAAAGTCATTCAGGCCCGTGATGGCAAAAGGAGCACCGGCGACACTGCTGCCATCCGGCCAGCGGTAGAGCAGATCCAGCGTCCGCTGTCCGGATTCGATCGGGGAGTTTTGGGGAGGTGGAGCCTGATAGGCCGGCTCGGCGGCCGGGGCAAGACTGTCACCCTGTAAAGGGGCGCCGCCGATGCCGCTGCTTGCCCGACCTTCCCAATGAGCATCCAGGGCCTGGACTAGTCTGGGCGGTAGATTGGCCACCGTCGATCCAGATTCCGGACGTCGGTTCAGGAAGATCCCGGGGCTGGCACCGCTGGCGTCAAACAGGATCTGTTCGCCTTGCGCCAGTTGCTCTATCAAGCGCGACGGCTTTTGGCGGGGATCCAGATTCTCGATGGGCGTGTCGGTGACGGCATGCGGGTTGAGGATTCGCTTGACGATATCCACCGCGCTTTGCGGATGGACGAGGGTCACCAAGGCGTCGGAAGAACGTGGTAACTCCTCCACGCTCGCAAGACGGTAACTCATGAACTCCAATTCTTGAGATTTTCGGGATGCTGGCGTCCTGCCAACATGACAGCGTTACACTAGCCGATCCGGCGGATGGCGACAATCTCAATCATCTTGCGTTTTGCTGTCCAACCGGCATGATCGTCCCCATGCTGCCGATCGATACCCTACTCCCCGATTTACGCGCCACCCTCGAGGCGCACACCACCGTCCTGCTCCAGGCACCGCCGGGTGCGGGTAAGACCACCCGCGTGCCGCTGGCCCTGCTGGACTGCGACTGGCGCGACGACCGCCGCATCCTGATGCTCGAACCCCGCCGCATCGCGGCGCGCGCCGCCGCGCGCTTCATGACCGGCCAACTGGGCGAGAAGCCCGGCGAAACGGTCGGCTACCGCACCCGGCTGGACACCAAGGTTTCCGCCCGCACCCGCATCGAAGTGGTCACCGAAGGCATCCTAACCCGCCTGATCCAGCAGGACCCGGCGCTGGAGGACTACGCCGCCATCCTGTTCGACGAATTCCACGAACGTTCCCTGCAGGCGGATCTCGGGCTGGCGTTGGTGCGCGAATCCCAGCAGGCGCTGCGGGACGACCTGCGGGTGGTGGTCATGTCCGCCACGCTGGATACCGCGCCGCTCGCCCAATTGCTGGACGACGCGCCGGTGCTCACCAGCGAGGGCCGGGCGTATCCCGTGGACGTCCATTACCGGCCGCTCCCGCCGGCTTCGGGGCGGCCGCCCCGTATTGTGGATCATGTGGCCGCGATCATCCGGGAAGCGCTGGATACGGAAATGGGCTCGATCCTCACTTTTCTCCCCGGTGCCGGTGAAATCCGCCAGGTGGAGCGGCTGATGCGTCCCCATTTGCCACCGGGCACCCACCTGACCCCACTTTATGGCAATTTGAAGGGCGAGGAGCAGGACCGCGCCATCCAGCCCGCTCCTGAAGGCGAGCGCAAGATCGTGCTGGCTACCGCCATCGCCGAAACCAGCCTGACGATCGAGGGCGTGCGGGTGGTGATCGACGCGGGCCAGGCCCGCCGCGCGGTGTTCGACCCCAACAGCGGCATGACCCGCCTGATCACCGGCCGCGTCTCCCAGGCGGCCGCCGAACAGCGCAAGGGCCGCGCCGGACGCGTCGAATCGGGCGTGTGCTACCGCCTGTGGAGCGAGTCCGAACAACAGGGGCTGCCCGCCTTCACCCCACCGGAAATCCTCGAAGCCGACCTGGCGCCCCTGGCTCTGGAACTGGCCCAGTGGGGCGCGCGGGACCCGGGCGATCTGGAATGGCTCGACCCGCCGCCGGCCGCTCACTGGGCGCAGGCGGTGGACCTTCTGCAATGGCTCGATTTGCTGGACAGCGACGGCGCCATCACTGACCACGGCCGCCGCGCCCGGGAGCTGGGCATTCATCCGCGGCTGGCACACATGGTCCTCAAGGGACGCGAACTGGGTTATCCACAGACTGCGGCCCGACTGGCCGCATTACTGGGTGACCGGGACCTGCTGGGGCCCGGGGCCGGTGCCGATCTCACCCACCGCCTGCAGGTACTGACCGGCGAGTACCGCGCCCTCAACCTGGACCGGGCCCGGCTGGACGCCCTCAAACGCGCGGCGGATCGGCTGCTGCCGGAGAAGGGCGCCCGGGATGTGGATAACTCGATGCCCGCAGGCCGTCTGTTAGCCCTCGCTTACCCGGATCGTATTGCCCTACGGCGCACCGGCGATGCCAACCGCTACCAGCTCAGCAACGGCCGCGGCGCCCGCCTGAACGACGAAGACGCCCTCGGTCGGGAAGACTGGCTGGTCGCCGCCGACCTGGACGGCCAGGCCCGGGAAGCCCGCATCTTCCTCGCCGCCGCCACCGACCGCGCCACCCTGGAAACCGGTCTGGCCACCCACATCGAGACTGCCGACGAGGCCCGCTGGGACGACGCCAGAGGCACCGTCATCGCCCGCCGGGTCAAACGCCTGGGCGCGCTGGTGCTGGAACAGAAACCCCTGCCGGACCCGAGCCCCGAGCAGATCCAGCTCGGCCTGCTCACCGCCGTCCGCGAAATGGGCCTGGACAGCCTGCCCTGGACCGACGCCGCCCGGCAGTGGCGCGCCCGCGTGCAGCACATGAAGGCCCTGGAGCCGGACGCTTGGCCGGACACAGCCGACATGGCCCTGCTCAACACCCTCGACCAGTGGCTCGCCCCGTTCCTGGCCGGCGTGCGCAACTGGAAAGGCCTGCAACAGATCAACCTCATCGACGCCCTGCAAAGCCAGTTGGACTACACCCAGCAGCAGACCCTCAAGCGGGACTTACCCACAACCCTCGAAATCCCCACCGGCCAACAGATCCGCCTCGACTACACCGCCGAGAACGGCCCCGTCCTGGCCGCCAAGCTCCAGGCCCTGTTCGGCTGGACCGACACCCCCCAACTCGCCAACGGCCGCCTGCCCGTCGTCATCCACCTCCTATCCCCAGCCCAACGCCCCCTGGCCGTCACCGCCGACCTCGCCAACTTCTGGCTGGAAGTTTATCCACAGGTGAGGAAGGAACAGCGTGGGCGCTATCCGAAGCACCCGTGGCCGGAAGATCCGTTGACGGCCGAGGCGAAGATGGGAACGAAGAAGTCGGGGAAGTGAAGTTGAACACGCGAAAAGGAGCGGAGTTCAGCGACAAACTGCACGAAAAGTCCGAAGCCTGTCAAAGCTAACAACTGTAATAGATTGATATTGTTTGTTTTATGGCGGCATGTGCATTTACGGCTGAGTGTTATACAACACGGAGTTATCCTCGTTTTGTCGGAAAAGCCCAAAGCGTGAAACCGGCTTCTGGCCTTACGTGACTGAAAGGGCTACGCTTTTCTGAGATTGGAGTGTTTCGCGCTGCGGAGTTATCCGCGTGGGTGATATACGACAAAGTCAGTTGAATTAGCTGTTATGCGGCAATACGAATATCGGAGTTAATTTTTGAAGCCTACATCTGAACAGCAGCGAAACCGATTGGTTTCTGAACTACTTAAAGACTTATCGGAAGATAACCTTGCAATTTTTGCTGGCGCGGGGCTATCTGCTCCCGCAGGATTTGTAAGTTGGTCTGAACTGCTTCGGCCCATAGCAGAAGAGCTGGAGTTAGAGGTTGAACGAGAAACGGACTTGGTTGCTTTAGCCCAGTATCATTGCAACTCAAATTTGGCAAATAGGGGAAAGCTCAATCAACTTTTGATCAATGAGTTATCGGACGAGGCGGAAATCACAGCGAATCACAAGATTCTTGCAAAGCTTCCAGTCTCAACGTATTGGACCACTAATTATGACAAGCTTATTGAAAAGGCCTTAACCGAAGCGGGAAAGATACCGGACACAAAGCATCGGATTAAGCAGCTGAGTTTTACTAAGCGAGGCCGTGATGCCGTTGTTTATAAAATGCATGGGGATATTGATCATCCGGATGAGGCTGTGCTTACAAAAGATGATTACGAGAACTATCACGTCAGAATGCAGCCATTCATTAATGCTTTAAGCGGTGATCTGGTCTCTAAAACGTTTCTATTTCTCGGGTTTAGTTTTACAGACCCAAATCTAGATTACATTCTTAGCCGGGTAAGGGTTGCTTACTCGACTGACCAAAGACAACATTATTGTATACAGAGGGTAGTTGTAGCAGAAGCTGATGAAGAGCAGGCAGATACAGAATACAGAGAGCGAAAGCAGGAGCTATTCATACAAGATTTGCTTCGGTTCGGTATAAAAACGATATTGGTCTCAGACTATTCAGAAATTACTGAAATTCTTCGAAAGCTTGAGTGGGCATATAGACGTAAGACGATTTTTTTATCTGGTGCGGCACACGAGTATGGTCGATGGGCCCCTTCAGAGGCGGAAAATTTTATTTACTCCCTGGCCAAAGACATCGCAGCTCTCGATTTTAGAATTGTCTCCGGCTTTGGGCTAGGTGTGGGAAGCTCGGTTATTACAGGTGTTCTAGAGCATGTGTATATGAGCGGAAAGCGGCTCGACTCTGATCAGTTGATTCTTAGGCCTTTTCCCCAATCCGAAATCGGGTCTCGATCAATCTCTGAAGTATGGCATGAGTATCGTACTGATATGATTTCATACTCCGGAATAGCCATATTCCTTTTTGGGAATAAATTGAAGAATGATGAGGTCGTGCTTTCTGACGGGCTAATTAAAGAGTATGAAATAGCAAAAGCCAATGACCTTCTTCTGCTTCCCGTTGGGGCTACGGAGTATGCGACGCGTGAGATTTATTCCACACTAATAAAAGAAGGTTATTTTGATAGCTTTGAGTTCCCGGCTAAAGCTCGAAAATATATAGATCAGCTGGGTGATGTTAATGCAGATCTTTCAACGATTAAAAATTCAGTTATTGATTTACTAAAGTCTTTGAAATGAGGAGGTCAGTATGACCAAGCGAAATTGTTTTTATAGCTTTCATTATTTGCCAGATAATTGGCGCGCTGGGACAGTGCGTAGTATTGGAGCAATAGACGGAAATAAGCCGACAACCGACAACAATTGGGAAGAAGTTAAAAAAGGCGGGGATTCTGCAATTAAAAAATGGATTGCAGACGAAATGTCCGGGAAATCATGCGTTGTTGTACTTGTCGGGAGCAATACCGCCGGGCGAAAATGGATTAATCATGAAATAATTAAAGGATGGGATGATGGCAAGGGAGTTGTCGGAATTTATATCCATGGACTAAAAGACAGCAATGGAAATATTTCAACCAAAGGTGACAACCCCTTTGACTCAATTGGTTATGGAAATACGGGAAAGAAATTGTCATCCATCGTGAAATGTTATAATCCGCCAGGATCAACAAGCCAAGAAAAATATGACTGGATAAAAACACATATCGCGAATGCGGTAGAAGAGGCGATACGCATCAGAAAAGAAAATTGATGCTTTGGTGCATGAAAGTTGCCGCATAACCAGGCCAAGCACAGCGACAGCCTTTCCGTTGCGGCTTCGCCTACACTCCAAGGCTGCGCGTGTTGGTGGCGTTGGGCGGCTTGCCGACATGTCGGAAATCCCAGAGGGATAAGGTGCAGCTTTGGAATCAAAATTGAAGGAAGTGAGGCAAAGGACTGCCGCGTTAAGAGAGCGACTAGAAAAGAGGCAGCATGAGGTTCGGGAAGCCCAGTTCATTGAGCACGACCCGAAGAAACTGGAAGAATTGGAGGCTCTCGCAAAGGAAGATGTTCAGGAAATGCGCGATATAGAGGCGCAAACTAACGATCTCGAAGACACGATGCGAGAGATAGATAGTGACTTCAAGAATCTGGCAAATGTAGTTCTAACAACGTCAACAGTCTTTTTGGGTTTAACTGCCACATTCAGCTCCAGCCTCATACCGGCGGAACCGAAGGCAATTTATTGGCTTGTCGGTGCATGGTTTTTTTTGGCAGCCAGTATTATTGCATTCCCCTTAGGATCGCTTTTCAAAATCGTTGATCGCCTCGAAATGTTTCCGCCAAGATTGAGTGGACCGTTCATCGTTGGGGCACTCATGGGCTGCGGCTTCGGTTTTTTCATAGTTGGGATTGTGGCATTTCTCATCTTTGCAATTTTGAATATTCCAGGCCTCTGATCTATGGGTAGCGTCACTAGGAATTTGAAACCAGCGCCCAACAAGGGGCTGCAGCGGACCGCTTTTCCGGCGCGGTGCGCCTCCAAATCGGTCGCTGAGCCCAGACGTTATGTGTAATTAGGAATCATGGAGTTGAGTATCAAGATATTTCTTTCCCGTCTTTTCCGCTGGGAGAAAGGCCGGCAAAACACGGGATACGATAAGATGCTCGTCGGGGCCGGTTTTTGGCCAAATCCTTTTGACGTGTACCTGCTCCGATTCCGAGAGGGTCAGGGTATACCGCCCCATGTCGATCAAGTTAATAGCGGAGAGCATTACCGGTTTAACCTGGTGCTCAAGCAGCCAAAGTCTGGTGGCCTCTTTCGGTGCAGCAACCCGATTTTTGAGAGCTCAAGGATCAAACTCTTCCGGTCTGATATTTCTGAGCACTCAGTGACGCCAGTCAAGCAGGGGAGTCGTTATGTGCTCAGCATTGGATGGGTTAAAAACACATAACAATGTGGTCAACGGGACGCCAACTACGCTGCGCTCCGTTGGCGCCCATTACCACTGGCGTTAAATTGGAATAGTAATGATCTCTAGAGTCGTATCTGCAATATTGCTACTGCTCCTAACTAATGTTTCGAAGGCTGAGCCGCGACTGCTCGGCAACTGGAAATCTTCCCTAGCCCGGATTTCTCATAGCGACCCAGCAAGTCTCGCAGGCTGGGTAGATTAGCGCCATGACCGCTCAGCTGCGGGCGTGATTGCCTAATAATTGGTCAATTTCTGTTATCCGGACACACTGCCCCC
>NZ_RHGZ01000039.1:0-32341 GCF_003789045.1 Marinobacter sp. R17
AAGGCAAGAGGATTAGCATTCATAACGACGGCGGTGAATGGGTTTTTGTTTGGTTTTTGGCGAAAGCAAACTTAACCCGTTTTACCGCCGTCTTCCTTTTCTTTTCCCGCTAATCCGCGATGAACCTAAAAAAAGCCGGCGCCGAAGCGCCGGCGGAAGGATTAACTCAGGGCCGCGAAAGCCTCATCCAGGCGATCCATACCTTCGTCAATCAGCTCGTCACTGATGGTCAGTGCCGGCAGGAAACGAATAACGTTGCCGCGAATGCCGCAGGACAGCAGGATCAACCCATGCTGGCGGGCTTCGCCGATCAGGGCCTTGGTCAATTCGGCGTCGGGCTTGCTGGCATCGCCATCCACGATCAGCTCCATCGCAATCATCGCGCCCAGGTTGCGGACCTCGCCAATGCGCTGAGGGAAACGGCTTTGCAGCTGTTTCAGACGCCCGGTCATGCGCTCGCCAATGGCGACCGCACGTTCGATCAGATTATCTTCCTTGATCACGTCCAGCACCGCCAAGCCTGCGGCACAGCCGATGGGCGAACCGCCGTAGGTGCCACCCAGTGCGCCTGGGCCAGGCTGATCCATGATCTCCGCCTTGCCGACGACGGCGGCGATCGGAAAGCCGCCGGCAATGCCCTTGGCCATGGTCATCAGGTCCGGTTCGATGCCGGCGTATTCCGTCGCAAACATTCGGCCGGTGCGGGCGAAGCCGGTCTGGATCTCGTCGGCAATCAGCAGGATGCCGTGCTGGTCACACAGGGTGCGCAGCGCCTGCATGAAAGCCGTTGGAGCGGCATAGAAACCGCCTTCGCCCTGGACCGGTTCAATGATGATCGCCGCGACGCGGTTCGGCTCGATGTCGCAGGTGAACAGGTCATCCAGCGCCGCCAGTGAATCGGCCATCGAGATGCCGTGGTAGGCGTTCGGGTAGGGCGCATGGAAAATCTCGCCCGGGAAGGGGCCGAAGCCAGCCTTGTAGGGCTTGACCTTACCGGTCAGACCCATGGTCATGTTGGTCCGGCCGTGGAAGCCGCCATTGAAAGCGATGATGCCGGGCCGACCGGTGTAGGAACGGGCGATCTTCACGCAGTTCTCCACCGCCTCCGCGCCGGTGGTCACGAAGATGCTTTTCTTCGGCGTGTCGCCCGGCGCCGCCGCGTTGAGCTTCTCGGACAGATCCACGGCCGACTCGTAGGGCGTTACCATCAGACAGGTGTGGCTGAAGCGCTGCACCTGGGCCTGAACCGCGGCCCGGATCTTCGGGTGGTTATGGCCGGTGTTGTTTACGGCGATACCGGCGCCGAAGTCGATGAATCGATTGCCTTCGACATCCCAGATTTCCGCGTTCAACGCCTTGTCGACGTAGACCGGATGCAGGGCACCCTGGCCCTGGGCCATGGCCTGGGCGCGGCGATCGTGCAGGGATTGGTTGGACATAGCGTGTGTCTCCTTCAATAACCGGGCTCAGCGGATGCCGCCCATACACAGGTATTTGATTTCTACAAAGTCATCGATGCCGTAGCGCGAACCTTCGCGGCCGATGCCGGATTCCTTGATGCCACCGAACGGTGCCAGTTCGGTGGAGATCAGCCCTTCGTTAATGCCGACCATGCCGTACTCCAGGGCTTCGGCCACGCGCCAGACCCGGCCGATGTCACGGCTGTAGAAGTAGGCCGCCAGCCCGAACGGCGTGTCGTTGGCCAGCGCCACCGCTTCGTCTTCATCGGTAAAGCGGAAAACGGTCGCCACCGGGCCAAAGATTTCTTCCTGCGCAATCCGCATGGACGGCGTGACGCCGGTCACCACGGTCGGCGGATAGAAATTCGGGTTGTCCGGGGTGTTGGGATCCTGCTGGGTAATTTTCGCGCCTGCGGAAAGGGCGTCGTCCACCAGGTCCCGGACCTTGGCAACGGCCTTGTCGTTGATTAGCGGGCCAATCGTGATGCCGTCACCGAATCCATCACCGACTTTCAGTTCACGAACCGCCGCGTTGAGCTTTTCAACGAACACATCGTGAATGCCGTCCTGAACCAGGATGCGATTGGTGCACACGCAGGTTTGCCCGGCGTTGCGGAACTTGGACGCGATCAGCCCGGCAACGGCGGCGTCCGCATCGGCATCGTCAAAGACGATGAACGGCGCGTTGCCCCCCAGCTCCAGGGACACCTTCTTGACCGTATCCGCGCACTGGCGCATCAACAGCTTGCCCACCGGGGTTGAGCCGGTGAACGACAGCTTGCGAACACGGCTGTCCTCGCACAGCACGCGGCCGACTTCCGGCGCCTGCAGCGTGGGCACGATATTGATGACTCCGGCGGGGATACCGGCCTGGTGACTCAGTTCGGCCAGGGCCAGGGCACTCAATGGCGTGTCCTCGCCCGGTTTGATGACCACCGTGCAGCCGGCGGCCAGAGCCGGCGCCACTTTGCGGGTGATCATCGCAATGGGGAAGTTCCAGGGCGTGATGGCCGCGACGATACCGATCGGCTGCTTGATAGTGACCAGTCGCTTGTCATCGCCATGGGCCGGAATCACATCGCCATAGATCCGCTTCGCTTCCTCGGCGAACCACTCCACGAACGACGCCCCGTAGGCGACTTCACCGCGGGCTTCGGCAAACGGCTTGCCCTGCTCGGTGGTCATGATCCGGGCCAGGTCGTCCTGGTGCGCCATGATCAGATCGAACCAGCGGCGCAGGTGGGCGGCGCGTTGTTTGGCGGTCAGAGCCTGCCAGGGCTTGAGGGCGGCGTCGGCGGCATCAATGGCGCCCGCGGTTTCTTCGGCACCCAAGTCGGGCACATCGGCGATCTTGTCGCCCGTGCTGGGGTTGAAGACCGGAAACGTGTGGTTTTTGGTCGCGTTGACCCACTGGCCGTTGATGTAGGCCTGCTGGCGGAACAGGTCCTGATGATCCAGTTTCAGCGTCATAACAGTGTCCCATCGGTTTGGCGTGAGCTGCCTGAGCTCACGGATTTATGGCAATGGGGAGATGGTAATCCGGCGTATTTGTGTGATAAATGAGTATGTTTCGATCTATACGTTGAGAGCTGTCAAACAATGAAGAAGGATCTGAAGGTCAAGCTGGGGCAGGTCGGGGATTACGAGATCCGGTTGCTCAAGGTGTTCGAGGCGGTTGTCGAGTGCGGTGGCTTCGCGGCAGCCGAGAGCGAGCTGAGTATTGGGCGGTCGACCATCAGCATTCACATTGCCAACCTGGAAGAACGGCTCGATCTTAAATTGTGCCGCCGAGGGCGGGGTGGCTTCTCGCTGACCGAGGAGGGGATCGAAGTCTACGAATTGATGAAAGGACTGTTCTCGGCCCTGGAAAGCTTCCGTTCGGGCGTCAACGCGCTGCACGTCTCGTTGACGGGCGAGCTGAGAATCATCGCCAGCGACGCCATTTGCATGGATCCCCAGTCACGCCTGCCGGAGACCATTGCGCGGTTTTCCGAGACCGCGCCGGATGTGAACGTGTTGCTGGATGTCAAAGCCCTCAACGACATTGAGCGTATGATCCTCAACGACGAAGCGGACATCGGTTTTATCCCGCTGCACCGACAGCTCTCGGGTCTGGATTATCAAACCCTGTACGTGGACCAGTGTCACCTGTACTGCAGCCGAACTCACTCACTGTATGGCGCCCAGTCGTCTCGGGACCTGCTGGATCGGGTGCTGGGCAGCAAGGTGGTGCACGCGGGCATTCACACCAGCCCCGAAGTGGGGGCGCAGTTGGCGGACATGAACAAGGCAGCGATTTCGTATTTCTATGAGGCGCGCCTCGCGATGATCCTGTCCGGCGCCTACATCGGGTTTATGCCGGACAGCTACGTCGAGCGACAGGTGGCGGATGGGGAGCTGCAGGCGCTGGTGCCGGACACCAAACACTATGCGCTGGAAGTCACGGCCATTACCCGGTCCCACGGCCGGGCCAATCGGGCGCGGGATCTGTTTATGGAGCTGCTGGAGCGCCCCTGAGCCGGGGCGTTCCAGTCTGTTTGGCGAGGGCTATTTCACGCCTGCAGGCGCTTCCTTGGTTGCTTCACTTTCAATGGCAATAGCGTTCTTGGGCGGAATAAAGCTCATGGCCCGTTCCGCCAGTGCGGTAATGGTCAGGCTGGGATTGACCCCCAGGTTGGCCGAGAGCATCGAGCCGTCCACGACATACAGGTTCTTGTAATTGAACACCCGGTTCTGCGCATCGATCACGCCTTTATCCGGGCTGTCCGCCATGGCACAACCGCCCATGCAGTGGGCCGTCATGGGGACGTTGAAGCTGATCTCAGAGAACGAACTCAGGCCCACGCCGCCGGTGGCTTCGGCCGCTTTCCGGGTAAAGGCGTTGGCTTCGGGGATAAAAGTCGGGATGCGATCCCCGTGGCTGGTCAGCGTCTTGGAGAACGGCCAGTACCAGGGCCGCTGCCAGCGCATGTTGATATGCCCCTCGATGGTCTGCATCACCAGGAAAATGACCGTCTCCCGCGAGAAGCGCCAGGGCAATAGACTGCGGAAGCCGGCTACCGGTCGTTTGACCAGAAGACGCAGCACAGCGCCGAGCCAGTACAGGATGCGAACCGGCCCCGGACGGCCGCCGGTCAACACCGTCAGCAGGCTGCTCAGCAGATTGGACCCGTCCGGGTAACGCACCGCCTCGATGTGGGTGTGCTGGTCGATGTAGATACCGGAGCCGATGGCGATGCCTTTGGACAGGTCTTCGTCAGTGCCGGGATAACGCACGCCGAGGATGGATTCGGAGTTGGTGCGGACCCGGTTGCCCAGATCTTCGGAGATATTCGGCAGCGAGCCCTTGTCCTTCAGCTTGAACAGCAGTTCCTGGGTGCCCAGCGACGACCCGGATACGATGACCTGTTGTGCGGTGATGCGGGTTTCCGGTTTGTGGCCACGGGCGAACGTGGGCACCGTGATCACTTCGTACCCGTCCGCGCCGTCCGTGCTGCCCAGGGGTTTGACGTCCACCACCTGCGTTTCGGCGCGGACTTCAGCGCCCCGGCGCTCAGCCAGGTAGAGATAATTCTTGTCCAGCGTGTTCTTGGCGTTGTAGGGGCAGCCCACCATGCAGCCGCCACAGGCAATGCAGGAGTTGCGGGCAGGGCCTTCGCCGTCGAAGTAGGGATCGGGATATTCGGTACCCTGGGCATCGTTATCATCCCCGAAAAACACCCCCACGTCGGTGTAGTAGAAGCTGTCTTCCACGCCGGCGACCCGGGCCATGTCCCTGAGTTTTTCGTCTGCCAGTGCCGGGCGCCGGTTACGGGTGACGCCCAGCATCTGTTTCGCCCTGGCGTAGTGCTCCGGCATGACCTCTTCCCAGTTATCCAGGCCCGCCCAATTGCCCTCGCGCCAGACCGAATCGGGCGGCACCAGCAGGGTCTGGGCGTAGGTGATGGAACCACCGCCCACCGCATTGCCATGCAGGATCATGACGTGGCGGAACAGACGAAGGCTCAGGAAGCCCTTGAGACCGGCCACCGGGCGCCACAGATAATCCCAGAACTTCCAGTTGGTCTTGGGGAGGTTTTCCGGCGTCCAGCGCCGGCCCTGTTCAACCACCAGCACGCGATAGCCTTTCTCGCTCAGGCGACAGGCGCTGACGCTGCCACCGAAGCCTGACCCAATGATGATGAAGTCGTAGTCGTAGTTATTATTCATGTCTCTCTCACTGTTCTGTCAGTGGCTTACCGTGCAGGTCTGGGATACAGCTCATAATCCTGCAGGTCCAGCTTGCGGGTCATCAGTCGGTAGCTGAACGTAAAACCGGGCCAGTTGACGGTGTTCTTGCCGGAGGCCGTCTTGTACCAGGAGTTGCACCCGGCCTCCCAGACACTGTGGGTCAGCGCTCTCTGGACACCCTCATTATAGGTTTGCTGACGCTGGGCTTTGACGTCCATGAAGTGTAGGCCGGGATCCTTGAGCCTGTTCACGCACTGCATCACATAATGAATCTGGGACTCGAGCATGAACACGATGGAACTGTGCGCCAGGTTCGTGTTGGGGCCATACAGCATGAACAGGTTGGGGAAACCGGCCACGCTGATGCCCTTGTAGGCTTCGGCGCCCTCTTGCCAGGCGTCGTTCAGGTCCAACCCGTCCAGACCGGTGATGGTTATGGGCGTGAGGAAGTCCGTGGCCTTGAAGCCCGTTCCGAAAATTAGGGTGTCGACCGGGTGCCGGCTGCCGTCTTTCGTGACGACCGCATCGGATTCAACGCGATCGATGGGATCCGTCATCAGCTCAAGGTGATCCTGGTCAATGGCCGGATACCAGTCGTTGGAGATCAGGATCCGTTTGCAGCCGATGGGGTAATCCGGAATCAGGTTCTTCCGCTTCTCCGGATCCCGCACCCGCCGGCGCACTTCGCACTTTGCGAGCCATTTGAAGGCGTTCAGCAGGAAGCCGAAACGGGTAAAACCGAGGGCTCGGCTCTCATTGCGCCAATAGATCAGGTTGCGGTAGCTGCGGTCGACCAGTGGAAAGCTGCCGAAGAGCCACTGTTCAAGTCCGGTAAAGGGCCGATCCGGCTTGGGCAGGACCCAGGCGCCGGATCGCTGGAACAGTTTGAGGGAGGTCACCTTCGAGATAATTTGCGGCACGAACTGGATGGCGCTGGCGCCGGTACCGATCACCGCGACCCGCTTGCCAGTGAGGTCGTAGTCGTGATCCCAGCGGGCCGAGTGGAAGACTTTTCCCTGAAAGCGATCGATGCCTTCAATGCTCGGCATCGCCGGTTGGTTCAACTGACCGCAGGCGGTAATCAGCACCTGAGCGGAAATGGATTCGCCGCCGGCGGTTTCGATGGTCCAGGTACCGGATGTCTTGTCGAACTGTGCGTCGGTGACTTCGGTGTTAAAGCGGATATGATCCCGCAAGCCGTACTTGCTGGCGCAATGCTCGAGGTAGGCCCGGATCTCCGGCTGAAGCCCGAATTTGCGGGTCCAGTCGCTTTTGGGTTCGAAAGAAAAGGAGTAAAGGTGAGATTGCACATCACATGCAGCACCGGGGTAGGTGTTATCTCGCCAGGTGCCGCCGACGCTGCCCGCTTTTTCCAGCAGTGTCACGTTCTCGATACCGGCTTTCTTGAGTTGGATGGCCATACCCAGACCGCCGAATCCCGTACCGACAATCACGATATGTGGCGTGGTGTCGCCCATGCGTCTCGTTCCTCAATCTTTATTATTAGATCCTGCAAGCGTAGGTCGGTTTCATGCCGCTGACGATGGTGCAACAGGCCACGGAATCGTTTTTTTCGGTCAATGTCAGGCGGTGTCATTTCGTAGCGGTAGGAACCGCTTTCAGGCGGAGCCCAAGGGCGAGAGGCAGGTAAGGGGGCGGGATTCCCGTGGGGCACGGAACTGTCGGTCGGACCCATTTGAGAACGGCCTGGTTGTTTGGAACTGAGCCGTTCCACCGATATCTATATGAAGAAATGCCGAGCGGATACGTTCAAAGGGGCGTTTGAATCGGCGCCGGTCGCCCGGTTCAGTCCTTGACGTTTTCCATGACCACGAAGGTGCTGGTCTGCAGGACATGGGGTAGGGCGGAGATCTGTTCACCCAGGACGTGGCGGTATTCGGCCATGTCCCGTGTGCGGACTTTCAACAGATAGTCAAAATTGCCGGCGATCATGTGGCATTGCTCCACCGCCGACATTTGCCGGATGGCTTCATTAAACGCCGCCAGGGATTTACTGCTGGTGTCACTCAGCGTGACCTGTGCAAAGGCGATGTGACTCTGGCCTAGTTTTGTCTGGTTGATCATCGCCGTATAGCCTGTGATGTAGCCCTGTTCTTCCAGGCGCCGCATGCGGACCTGGCAGGGCGTTTTGGACAGACCCACCCGGGAAGCCAGCTCCGTCACGGTGATCCGGGCGTTCTTTTGCAATTCGCGCATGATGGAGTGATCAATTCTGTCCAGTTCGCCCATGATGTTTCGTCCCGGTAAGATTTATGGCTAGCGAAAGTGCTAAATATAAACAAACCGGCTGCGCAATAAAACTAAATGGGTAAAGCGACTTCGAGCGATTGCCTATACTGTGGGCTATGAGTTTGCGCGGTAGGAAGCGTGTCAGGCGAGAGCGTCCACAGAGGGGCGTTCGCAGCCACGCGATCTCTGCCGCACAGACGCCTGGCTTCACCCTTTATATTCACCGGCTTTCTCCGGAGATGCCTGATGACAGACAGCCGACCGCCATCCCCGAACACCCTGCTTGAACAACTCGCCGCCGCCATGGAAGACGACCGCCAGGATGCGGAAAGCTGGGCCCGATTACGGCAAATGGTCTCCGGCATGATGGCGCAGACGCGCTCCTGGGATGATGAATTCCGGAAGGGGCTGATGGACGCTTTCGGCAAGAAAATGGGCGAGTTCAACGGTACGCTCTACGCCAACGCCTTTCCGACGGGCTATCGGAACCGCTTCTCCAGCGCAGCCGCCGTTAACGATGTGGCCGAGCTCCAGTCCATTGCCGTCAGCGCCGATGTGCCGATGCGCTTCCACGCCGATCGGGATCAGGACGGCAACACCCTGTCGTTCAAACTCTACAGCAGCGGCAAGCCGGTGATTCTTTCCGACGTGGTGCCCCTGCTCGAAAACCTGGGCATGCGCGTGCTCGACGAGCATCCCTACGTGATCGAGCGTAGCGACGGCAAAGTCTTTGGTATCAGCGACTTTACTGTGGAGGTCTTGGGCGAGCCGGCGAGCGCCGGAGATGACGCCACCCGGGGCCTTCTGCAGGAGGCCTTCCGGGAAATCTGGAACGGCTTCGCCGAGAACGACACGTTTAACCGGCTGATCCTGGTGGCGGGGCTGGGGTGGCGTGAAGTGTCCGTCCTGCGGGCCTTCGCACGCTACGTCAAGCAGTTGCGCTTTGGTTTCAGTCAGCATTTCCTGGCGGAGACCCTGTGTCGTCACGTGGACATTACCGTCCAGCTGATCCGGTTGTTCCAGGTACGATTCCAGCCGGATATTGCCAAACCCAAACAGCGTGCAAAGCAGGAAGCGGAGGTGGAGCAGGCGATCCTGGCCGCCCTGGAAGGCGTTGAAAGCCTGGATGATGATCGCATCCTGCGGCGCTTCTTCGTGCTGATCAAGGCGATCTCCCGAACCAACTTTTACCAGCAGGAAGACGGGCAGTTCAAGCCATACGTGTCCTTCAAGATCGATCCCCAGACCATTCCGGATGTGCCCAAGCCCTGCCCACGATTCGAGATCTTCGTCTATTCGCCGCGGGTGGAAGGGGTGCATCTGCGGGCGGGGCCGGTGGCCCGGGGTGGCCTGCGCTGGTCGGACCGTGCGGAGGACTATCGCACCGAGATTCTCGGGCTGATGAAGGCCCAGCAGGTCAAGAACTCGGTCATCGTCCCGGTGGGCGCCAAAGGCGGCTTTATCGTCAAGCAGCCGCCGGCCGATCCCTCCCGGGCGGCACTGCAGGAAGAGGGCATCGCCTGCTACCAGACCTTCATCCGCGGCCTGCTGGATCTGACCGACAATCTGGATGCCGGCACCATCGTGCCGCCGAAAGCCGTCGTGCGGCACGATGACGACGATCCCTACCTGGTAGTCGCGGCCGATAAGGGAACCGCCACCTTCTCGGACATCGCCAACCGTCTGGCGGGCGATTATGGCTTCTGGCTGGGCGACGCCTTTGCTTCCGGCGGCAGCGAGGGCTACGACCACAAGAAAATGGGGATCACCGCCCGTGGTGCCTGGGAATCGGTGAAGCGGCACTTCCTCGAGAAAGGCATCGACACCCAATCCGATCCGTTTACCGTCGTCGGCATCGGGGACATGGGCGGGGACGTTTTCGGCAATGGCATGCTGCTGTCGGACAAGATCCGACTGGTCGGCGCCTTCAATCACCTGCATATCTTTGTCGATCCGACTCCGGACGCGGCCGTTTCCTTCAAAGAACGTCAGCGCCTGTTCGAGCTGCCCGGTTCGAGTTGGGCGGACTACGACGCCGCGAAGATCAGCGAGGGCGGTGGCGTATTTTCGCGCGCCCTCAAGTCCATTCCCGTCTCCAAGTCGATGGCCAAGGCGTTGGGCATTAAAGCTGGCCGCATGGCCCCGAACGACCTGATAAGTGCGTTGCTGAAAGCCCCCGTGGACATGATCTGGAACGGTGGCATCGGCACCTATGTCAAGGCACCGGGCGAATCCCACGAGGACGTCGGCGACAAAACCAACGACCCGGTCCGGGTGGACAGCAACCAGCTGCGCTGCCGGGTTCTGGGTGAGGGCGGTAACCTGGGCTTTACCCAGCGGGCGCGTATCGACTTTGCCCGTCGTGGCGGCGCGGCGAATACGGACTTTATCGACAATGCCGGCGGTGTCGACTGCTCTGACCACGAAGTGAACATGAAAATTCTGCTCAATGCGCAGGTCCGCGACGGTGCGCTGAGCATGGACCAGCGCAACCGCCTGTTGCGCGAGATGACCCCGGAAGTGGCGCAGTTGGTTCTCAAGAACAACTACCGTCAGGCGATGGCGTTGAGTATCGCCGATGCGGGCGGTATGGCCGGCCTGGACGAGTGCGAACGCCTGATACGGCGCCTGGAGTCCAATGGCCGGCTCGACCGGGCACTGGAGTTTCTGCCGGACGATGAGGCCCTGCAGGAGCGCCGCGAGCATGGCGGTGGACTGAGCCGACCGGAACTGGCCGTCCTGATTTCCTACGCCAAGCTGGAGCTGGAGCAGTCCCTGCAGGCGTCGCCCCGGGTTCTGGACGACCGGTTCCTGGATGCCCTGTTCAGCGCGTTCCCGGCCTCCATGCGCGAGACCTTCCCGGACGCGATCCACCATCACCCGCTGCGTGCGGACATTACCGCCACCCAGCTGGCCAACGACCTGATCAACCGGATGGGCATCACGTGGATCGACCGAATCCTGCACACCGCCCGAGCGGATATGGACGAAGTGGTGATCGCCTACCGCATTGCCATGCGTATCTACGGGGTAGACGCCCAATGGGCCGCAATCGAAGCGCTGGATGGCCGGATCCCGTCCAGCGTGCAACTGGAGCTGTTCCGGGATCTGATCCGGTTGGTGACACGCAGTACCACCTGGATTTTGCGCAATCGGCCCGAAGGGCTCGACGCCGCCGCCTGCGAGGCGCGCTATTCGCCGTCGCTCGCCGAGGTGGTGACCTCGGTCAAAGCGCTTCAGGCGGTGATCCCGGAAAGTCGTTGGAAAGAGCGCTATGCTTATTATGTAGACAAGTCCGTACCCGATAATCTGGCTGCCTACTGCGCCTCGATCGAGAGTCGCTATTGGCTGCTGGACATCATCGAGGTTGCGCGACAGTTCGACCAGCCGTTGTCCGCCGTGGCTGAAGTCTACTTCTCACTGGGTGAGGGCCTGAAGCTGACCTGGCTGGATCGCCAGATGAGGGCCTTCCGTGCCAAGGGGCACTGGCAGTCACTTGCTACCAGTCATTATCGGGATGAGCTGGATCATCAGCTCCGCAACCTGACCGCCAGTGTTTTCCACACCAGTGACAAGGCGGGAACGCCTCAACAGATGCTTGCCGTCTGGCACGACGTGAAGCAAACGCAGATACAACGCTGGCAACAGATGCTGGCGGATATGCAAGCGACGAATGTCATTGATTGTGCAGTATTTTCTGTTGCTCACGGAGTCCTGCGGGAACTGGGCACTGAAGTGGCCTGACACACGATTAATGGCACGCGCTGATATAGGTAAAGGCCACATTTCCTGTTTTTAACTTTTTGTCCAGGAAATGCAGCGATGTAAAAGGTCAAAAAAAGATAAATCGTCGCATGCAAATGGTTTTAATAGGAAAAATGACTCCGTCTCTCTCGGTAGAATGCAACGAGAGACGAACAATGACGAGGTGACAGCTATGAAACCGCAGCAATCAACGACTCCATCGCTCATTGAGAGCCGCCAGGCGATCCGCGAGTACTACCTGGCCGATGAGTACAAAGTCATCCGTGAGCTGATTGCTGGCGCACAGCTGTCCAAGGCCGAGCGTGAGGCCATCACGGCCCGTGCCGCCGATCTGGTGCGTGACGTTCGCAGCAATGCGCGCCCCACGATCATGGAGAAGTTCCTTGCCGAATACGGCCTGACCACCAAGGAAGGCGTTGCGCTGATGTGCCTGGCGGAAGCGCTCCTGCGTGTGCCGGACAATACCACCATCCATGCGTTGATCGAAGACAAGATTACCTCCGGGAACTGGGGCGCTCACGTGGGTAAGGCCGCGTCCGGCCTGATCAATTCCACCACGCTGGCCCTGCTGATGACCAGCAACCTGCTGAAGGATTCCGAGCGCCAGACCGTGGGCGAAACCCTGCGCAAAATGGTCAAGCGCATGGGCGAGCCCGTGGTGCGTACCGTGGCCGGCCAGGCCATGAAAGAGATGGGCCGCCAGTTCGTGCTGGGCCGCGATATCGAGGAAGCTCAGGACAACGGCAAGAGCTACATGGCCCGTGGCTACACCTACTCCTACGACATGCTGGGCGAAGCCGCGCGTACCGATGCGGACGCCGTTCGTTATTACAACTCATACTCCGAGGCCATCGACGCCATCGCCAAGAACTGCAAAGGCGATGTGCGGACCAACCCCGGCATTTCCGTCAAATTGTCCGCCTTGCTGGCCCGTTATGAATACGGTCAAAAAGAGCGCGTCATGAACGAGCTGATGCCCCGCGCGCTGGAACTGGCCAAGAAAGCCGCCAAAGCCAATATGGGCTTCAATATCGATGCGGAAGAGGCGGATCGCCTGGATCTGTCGCTCGACGTGATCGAAGCGATTTTGTCCGATCCGGCACTGGCCGGCTGGGACGGCTTCGGCGTCGTCGTACAAGCCTTTGGCAAGCGGGCGTCCCACGTGCTGGACTGGCTGTACGCACTGTCCGCCAAGCTGGACCGCCGCATCATGGTCCGTCTGGTGAAAGGCGCCTACTGGGATGCCGAGATCAAGCGAGCCCAGGTCATGGGGCTGAGCGGTTTCCCGGTCTTCACCCGCAAGGCCTGCAGTGACGTGTCCTACCTGGCGTGTACCAAACAACTGCTGGGTATGACCGATCGCATCTATCCACAGTTTGCGACCCACAACGCGCACTCTGTTTCTGCCGTTCTGGAACTGGCCAAGGATGTCGATCGGGATCGCTTCGAATTCCAGCGCCTGCACGGCATGGGCGAATCCCTGCACGATCAGGTGCTGAAGGACAGCGGTGTCCCGTGCCGCATCTACGCGCCGGTCGGTGCCCATCAGGATCTGCTGGCGTACCTCGTGCGCCGCCTGCTGGAAAATGGCGCCAACAGTTCGTTCGTGAACCAGATTGTCGACACCCGGATCACCCCGGAAGAAATCGCCAAGGATCCGATCGATACGGTCGAGTCCATGGGGGAGAACATCTCCAGCAAGGCGATCGTGCGGCCGGCCGACCTGTTCGGCAAGCAGCGCCGCAACTCCAAGGGCTGGGACATCACCGACCCGGTCACCATCGAGGAGATCGAGCTGGGCCGCGGTGCGTTCAGGACCCATCGTTGGAAAGGCGGTCCGATGACCGCCGGCGAGCCGGTCGGCGCTGAAGTCCAGGTGGTTCGCAACCCGGCGGATCCGGAAGACCTGGTGGGGCATATCACCTATTCATCGGACGCCGATGTGGAAGTGGCCATCAACGCGTCCCAGGACGGCTTCAACACCTGGTCGTCCAAGTCGGTTGAAGAGCGCGCAGCCTGTGTGCGCAAGGTGGGGGATCTCTACGAAGAGCATGCTCACGAACTGTTCGCACTGACCACCCGCGAAGCCGGCAAATCCCTGCTGGATGCCGTGGCGGAAATTCGTGAAGCCGTGGATTTCTGTCAGTTCTATGCCAATGAAGCGATCCGCTACAAGGACGCCGGCGACGCCCGCGGGACGATGGTCTGTATTTCCCCGTGGAACTTCCCGCTGGCGATCTTCACTGGTCAGATCATGGCCGCCATTGCCGCCGGTAACGCGGTCATTGCCAAGCCGGCCGAGTCCACGTCACTGCTGGCGTACCGAGCGGTTCAACTGATGCATGAAGCCGGTATTCCGAAGGACGCACTGCAGTTGCTGCCGGGCACCGGTAGCACCGTGGGCGGGGCTATTACCTCAGACGCCCGCATTGCCGGCGTCTGCTTCACAGGCTCCACGGCAACCGCGCAGAACATCAACCGCAAGATGGCTGAGAATATGGCGCCGGACGCCACGCTGATCGCCGAAACCGGCGGTCTGAACGCCATGATTGTCGATTCCACGGCGCTGCCGGAACAGGTGGTGCGTGACGTGCTGGCGTCGTCCTTCCAGAGCGCCGGCCAGCGTTGTTCAGCGCTGCGCATGCTCTATGTACAGGAAGACATCGCCGACCACCTGCTGGAAATGCTTTACGGTGCGATGGAAGAGCTGGGCGTTGGCGATCCGTGGCTGCTGTCCACTGATGTGGGCCCGGTTATTGATGACAACGCGCACAAGAAGATTACTGACTACTGCGCCAAGTACGACAAGAAGGGTCAACTGCTGAAGACGATGAACGTGCCCGAGAAAGGCCGCTTCGTGTCGCCGGCCGTGATCAAGGTCAGCGGCATCGAGGAGATGGAAGAGGAAATCTTCGGTCCGGTCCTGCACGTCGCCACCTTCCAGGCGAAGGACATCGACAAGGTCGTGGATGCGGTCAACAAAAAAGGCTACGGCCTGACCTTCGGCATCCACAGCCGTGTGGATCGTCGCGTCGAGCGCATCGCCAGTCGGGTCAAGGTGGGCAACACCTACGTCAACCGCAACCAGATCGGCGCCATCGTCGGCTCCCAGCCGTTCGGCGGGGAAGGGCTGTCCGGCACCGGTCCCAAGGCAGGCGGTCCGCACTACGTACGTCGCTTCCTCAAGAACGAGAAGATCGAGAAGCCGCTGGACAACAGCGCCAAGCGGGTCGACGCCAAGGGCCTGCAGAAACTGATCGATCAGTCCGCCGGCCAGAAGGCCACCAAACCCAAAGGGCGCGAAGAGCTGCTCAAGCCGATCTTCGGTGACGTGCCGGCGCCGCTGGACGGTCATTCTGAAGATCTGCCGGGACCGACCGGTGAGCTGAACCGCCTGACGGATTACGCCCGCGGCGTCATCCTGTGCCTGGGGCCGGACGCGGAATCCGCCCTGAAGCAGGCCGGTGTGGCACTGTCCCAAGGCAACCAGGTCGTGGTTGTGGCACCGGACGTCGAGAAGACCGTGGCCGAAGCCGCCAAAGCCGGACTGCCGATCGTTGGGGTGAATGGCATCCTGGAAGCGGAGGCGCTGACCAAAGCCAACGGGTTTGACGCCGTCGTCAGCGTCGCAGAAACGGCAGTCCTGCGGGACTACCGCCTGGCACTGGCCCAGCGCGACGGGGTATTGATCCCGCTGGTCACCGAGCAGAACCTGGATCAGCGCTTCGTGCTTGAGCGTCACCTGTGTGTGGACACCACCGCAGCCGGCGGTAACGCCAGCCTGATCGCCGCGTCCGAATAAATCGACCCGACAGTAGAAAGCCCGGATGTTTTGCATCCGGGCTTTTTTGTGGGCATCTGCTCTTTCACAAGCATCGCTATATATACTGGTTGGCAACAAGTGACCGAAAGCACGGAGCCGCAAACCTGATGGAGTATCCGGCAATCGGTGTGGCGTCAGGTGACGTACCATGACCGATGACGGTCAAGCCGACGTTCCCGGCGAGCGGGGAAACGTTGGCCAACGGCCCTAACGCGACAGGAAAGGAGGCTCTGGAATGAAAGCCATGGTACTGAATGCCCCGGGCGGATTCGATCGAATCGACGCCATCGAGTCCCGGGATCCGGGCGAACCGGGTCCGGGAGAAGTCCGCGTCGCCATCAAGGCCAGTTCCCTGAACTTCCACGATCTACTGGTGGCCGCGGGAATGATTCCGTCAGACGACCAGCGGGTACTCATGTCCGACGGCGCCGGCGTGGTCGAGGCGGTGGGTGACGGCGTCACCGAGTTTGCCGTCGGAGACCACGTGGTTTCCGGTTTCTTCCCGCAATGGCTGGATGGAACACCTATCCCGTCCGTGGGTAACTTTGCGGGAACGCCGGGTGACGGTATCGATGGCTTTGCAGCCACGCACGTGGTGCGGGCGGCGACGGCCTTCACGCACTCACCCGAAGGCTGGAGCCATGCCGAATCGGCCACCATTACCACAGCAGGCCTGACCGCCTGGCGGGCTCTTGTCGTGAATGGCGGGATCAAGGCCGGGGATACTGTGCTCACGCTGGGTACTGGCGGCGTATCCATTGCGGCCATTCAGATTGCCAAGGCCATGGGAGCCACCGTCATTGCCACGTCGTCCTCGGATGACAAGCTCAAGCGGGTACAGGCATTGGGTGCCGATCATCTGATCAACTATCGCACCACGCCGGAGTGGGGCAGCGCGGTTCAGGATCTTACCGACGGACGAGGCGTCGACCACGTCGTGGAGGTGGGCGGCCCAGGGACCTTGGCCCAGTCGATCAATGCGGTTGCCGTGGGCGGTCACATCGCACTGATCGGGGTGCTGACCGGCCGTCAGGGCGACATTCCCACCGGGGCGCTGATGGCCAAACAGGCAAGGCTACAGGGCTTGATTGTAGGCAACCGCCGCCAGCAACAGGCGTATGTCGCCGCCCTGAACCAGACCGGGATTCGACCGGTGATTGACCGCACCTTCCCCTTCGAGCAACTGGCTGATGCGTTCCGCCATCAGGAAAGTGGCCAGCATTTCGGCAAGATTTGTGTTGAGTGGTAGGGGAGTCATTCAGGAGCGTCCGGCTCGGTGCGGGCGCATTTCCGCCCATGGCCACGAGCACACACCGCAGCTGCGTGAGCAAATCAGGTCGTCCATGCAGAACGAAGCGGATTGACGCTACTGTTTCCCCATAAATCCGGCGAGGTGGGGCCAACGCTGCTTCGCCGGTGTACATGTCTTGTTGACCCTGTAACGACTACAAGCTTTATCCTGACGTTTTTCGAACTTGGAAAGGGGCGTCAAGTGGACAGTTGCTGCGAGAACAAGGCCGGGGAACTGGCGGAACTGAGAGGGCGACAAGGGCGCGTTCTCTACATTGTCCTCGCCATCAACACCGTGATGTTCCTCGTTGAGTTCTTCGGTGGGCTCGTGGCCGGGTCGACCGCATTGCTGGCCGATTCCCTGGATATGTTTGGGGATGCCACCGTCTACGCACTCACGCTGTACGCCCTGCACCGCAGCGCCCGAACCCGGGCCGGCGCGGCGCTGGTAAAAGGCGTTTTCATGCTTGTCTTCGGGATCATGGTCATCGTCGAGGCGATCCAGAAGTGTATCCTGGGCATCGTTCCCCAGGCCGAGTGGATGGGTGTAATCGCGGGCGTTGCGTTGGCCGCGAATACGGTATGTTTCCTGTTGCTCAATGCTCATCGTCGCGACGATTTGAACATGCGCTCAACGTGGCTGTGTTCCCGCAACGACCTCTTCGCCAACACCAGTGTCATTGCGGCGGCGGTTTTGGTGGGCGTCACCGGCTCTCTCTGGCCGGACGTGATCGTCGGTCTGGCAATTGCAGCATTGTTCCTGCACTCCGCCTGGCAAGTGTTGACCGAGGCCTGGCGAGAGTGGAAGGCTTCCGATCCAAACGGTGAAGCCGTGCAGACCGGAGGGGTGCAAACACAGCAACCACCTTGCTGTTCTGCTGAGAACACGCAAAGTGCATTCAGCAAAGGGGAGGCTGACAATTCTCTTTCGGCTACTGGGTTGGATGACTGCTGTGGTCCCAAAACACAACGATGAATCACACTGAAAAAACAGTTTTTGTTGTCGGCGTTGCGATTGTCATCAATCCTTTTTAACGGGACCGGCGAGGTACTGTTCGTCCGTGACCGGCTCATACCAGTCCACGGCTTGCCATCCAGCGCTTCCTGGGCAGCCACGTGCTGCATGACGGTTTTGTCCGTCGCGTCGTGCCAGTGTCGACGTGCGCAGTTACACCAGATGATATCGCCGTGCCGATTGCCCCGCGCATGCGTCTGGTGACCGTCGCATCTCCAGAATATCTCGCGCGCTATTCCATCCCCCAGCGACCAGAGGAACTGACCAGCCACCGCTGCATCAACCTCAGGCTGCCGACGCGTGGCGGGCTGTATCCGTGGGAATTCGGCAGCGGCGACAATGAGTTTCGGGTGCGCGTCAGTGGCCCCTCATCATGAACAGCGTGCTTCAGATCCTCCAGGCCAGCCTGGAAGGCATCGGACTGGTCCAGTTGCCCGATAACCTGGTGCAGGAATATCTGGACCGAGGCGAATTGCAGGAAGTCCTGGCCGAGTGGTCCGAACCGTTCGAGGGCTACCATCTTTATTACCCAAGCCGACGCCAGCAAACGGCCGCGTTCCGCGTCGTGCTTGAGGCGCTGCGGTACCGGGCCGATTAGCTTCTGATCAGGGCGAAGGATAGCCGCAGTGGTCTAATGCCGTAGGCGCTCCCTGCAGGGTTTGCTAAGGTCTGAAGACAGTACAAGGTCACATACCCATCCAGCGACCAAAGGTGCCCAACGATGAGCAAGCCCACGATTCCGGAAACGATGAAAGCGATGGTGCTCACAGGCCACGGCGACGTGGACAAGCTGGTTTACCAGGACATGGACACGCCCAAACCGGAGCGGGGGCAGGTCCTGGTGAAGGTGACGGCGACCGCCAAGAACAACACGGATCGCAAGGCCCGGGAAGGTTTGTATCCGACCAGGGATAAGGGCGATGTGACGTCCTTTGCCATGGGAGGCGAGCCTACCCTGACCTTTCCGCGAATTCAGGGGGCGGATGTGGTCGGCCGGGTCGTGGCGGTCGGTGATGGCGTCGACGAGTCGCGACTTGGCGAGCGGGGCCTGTTGGACTTCAACATCTACGCCGACGATCGTCGGGATATCAACCTGACGCCGGACTACTACGGTCACGGCGCCGACGGCGGCTACGCGGAATACATCGCGGTGCCTTCCGATCAATTCCACCACATTCCCAACCCGGATCTGGCGGATGCCGAGCTGGCATCCATGGGTATGTGCTCTTACCAGACGGCTTATCACATGATGACCTCCGCCCGCGTCAAAGCGGGGGAACGCGTTCTGGTCACCGGGGCCAGCGGTGGCGTGGGCACGGCGCTGATTCAGCTTTGCCGCATTGTTGGCGCCATCCCCTATGCGCTGAGTCAGCAAAGCAAAGCCGACGAACTGAAAGCCCTGGGTGCCGAGGCGGTGCTGGACCGCTCGGACATGAGCCAGTTCGAGGAACAGGTCAAAGCGGTGACCGGCGGCGCGCCACTGGATGCCGTGATGGATCTGGCGGGCGGCGAGATGACCAATCATTTCATCGACGCCATGATTTTCGATATGAACTCGCGCAAAGACTACCCGCGGCTGAGCATTGCGGGCGCCAGCGCCGGTAACGTCACGGAAATCATGTGGACGCGGATCTACCTCTATCAGGTCCAGATCTTCGGCGTGTCCCACGGCACTCGCGAGGAAGCGGAACAACTCGTGGACTGGATTCGCGGCGGGCAGCTCCAGCCGGTCCTGCATGCCGCCTTCAAATTATCGGACCTGCACGACGCGGAGCGCTATTTCGTCAATCGGGGGAGCGGCTACCTCGGTAAGATCGTGATCGTGCCGGATTCCGAGTGGGCCGAACATGGTCAACCGTTTGCACTGGCTCACTGAGACCCCTGTGTCGATTCGTCCACCCGATGGAGAACAACGTGGAACACACAACCGACAAGAGCATCAGCCGTTTCCCCGTACCTGAACTCGAAACACTGCCTGACGATATCCGGGAACGCATCGAGGCCGTTCAAGAGAAGTCGGGGTTCATCCCCAACGTGTTCCTGGCCCTGGCACACCGCCCGGATGAGTTTCGCGCGTTCTTTGCCTACCACGATGCCCTGATGGAAAAGCCGGGTAACCTGACCAAGGCGGAAAGGGAAATGATCGTCGTTGCCACCAGCAGCGCCAATGAGTGCCAGTACTGCGTGATCGCCCACGGCGCCATTCTCCGGGTGCGGGCGAAGAACCCGTTGATCGCCGACCAGGTTGCCACCAACTACCGCAAGGCGGACATCACCGATCGCCAGAAGGCGATGCTGGATTTCGCCATGAAGGTGTCCCGCAATGCCCAGCAGGTCGACGAGAGCGATTTCGAGACGCTGAAAGCGCATGGATTTACCGAAGATGACATCTGGGATATTTCAGGTATCTCAGCCTTCTTCGGGATGTCCAATCGCATCGCCAATGTCAGCAACATGCGCCCGAACGAGGCGTTCTATTCGTTCGGGCGCTGACCGCCTGGGCGCGAACCCGGGCGAACGGGCTCAATCGGGGAAGACCACGGTCCGGTTTCCGTGCAGGAACACCCGCTTTTCGATGTGGTAGCGCACGGCCCGGGCCAGGGTCTGACTCTCGATGTCCTGGCCCTTGGCCACCAGATCCTCCGGGTAGTGCCCGTGATCCACGGACTGCACGCCCTGGGTGATGATGGGGCCCTCGTCGAGGTCGTCGTTCACGTAGTGCGCGGTCGCGCCTACCAGTTTCACGCCTTTCTCCCAGGCCTGGTGATACGGCTTGGCCCCCTTGAATCCCGGCAACAGGGAGTGGTGGATGTTGATGGCACGCCCATCCAGCCTGGCGGCCAGTTCCGGCGACAGGACCTGCATATAGCGTGCAAGTACGACCAGTTCGCAGTCGTGATCCTCAATCAGTTGCCAGAGCTCAGCCTCCTGTCGGGGTTTGGTGTCGGGCGTGATGGGCAGGTGAAAATAGGGGATACCGTGCCAGTCTGCCAAGGGCTTGAGATCCGGGTGGTTGGAGATGATCAGGGGGATGTCCATCGCCAGTTCGCCCTTGCGGTAGCGGTAAAGCAGGTCGTTGAGGCAGTGGTCGTATTTCGAGACCAGGATCGCCACGCGCGGGCGATGATCCGGTGCTTTCAGTTCCCATTGCATGTCGAAAGCCGCGGCCCGGTCCTCGAACACCTGACAAAAACGATCCAGCGACTGCTGGCCGCCGAGCGGGCGGAGTTCGACGCGAATGCTGAAGCTTTCCGTCGCACGATCGTCGAAGGAATTCATCGCAAAGACATAGTTTTCGGTCTCGGCGAGGCTACGGGTCACCACATCGACGGTGCCCAGTCGGCTGGGGCACTGGGCCGTGAGTATCCAGAGATCTTCATGTGCGGTCATGGCGTTGATACCTTCCGGTTTTCTTCAGCAAGCCGTTGTTGTCAGCAAACCATTCACCCGGAGTCCGGCTGTTTCGCGCCGCCTCCGGGTGGACGAGGTCGGTTTTCGACCCCCCGATCTACACGGTGCTGGCGTCGGCTTTCTGGCTGGCCTGGCCCCTGACGGCCGTGAGCAGTGGTCCAACATGCACCCCGTATTCACCCGCGGCATCCAGCAGCCAGCGCCAGATGTAGTCGGCGAAGCTGCGACGTACGACAAGCTCCCAGTCGCTGTCGCCCAGGCGCCGTAACGTCGCCTGGGTCTTGCCCAGGACCGTCGTCACGATCTTGCCTACGGGGAAATTACGGTCATGGACGTCGTAGGGACAGCTTTTCATCAGGACCGACCGGGCTTCGGCACCCGACAGGCGGACGATGGACTGCCCGCCGCCGACATTGATGATGGCGTAGTGACCGTCCAGGTGATTGCGAAGGTGGCTTTCCATCGTAAAGGCCTGGTCACCGGGACCCACCAGCAGCCATTCGTCCGGCGTGATCCAGCTCAGCGACCAGTCGCCTTTGGACTGGCTTTGCAGCGCCTCAGGCAGGTCAAGGCCGGTCGCCGCCTTAACCCCGTCCCGGAAGCCGGCGGACTCGGCGTTACCCCGGAGCACCAGATGGGTTTTGAGCGCCTCTTCCCAGATGAAAACGCGCGCGTTCGCGGAAGCCTGACCGGTCTGGGCGCGGGCCACGTGATGGAGCGGGCTGCGGGCCGGTACCGTGCTGTCCGGTTGCTGATCCATCAAAGCGACGCCCGGCGTAACGGCTGTGTCGACAGCCGTGTTGGTGACTTCAGACATTTTGACGCTCTCCTTTCGGGTCCAGGAAGATCGTGCCGCAGATTTCCGCCTCGACGACGCGGCCGTTTTCCAGTGGGTAGTAGACGATATCGCCTTCACGGTTGTGACCGTTGCGGATCACACCCATCGCGATCGAACGCTTCAGGTTGGCGCTGTAGTAGCTGGACGTGATGTGGCCCAGCATCCGCATCGGCTTCGGCTGGTTCGGGTCGTCCACGGCCTGGGCACCTTCCGGCAGCACGATGCCCGGGTCGAGGGTCTTCAGGCCGACCAACTGCTTGCGATCGGTCCGTACACAGTCTTCCCGCTTCATGCCGCGCTTGCCGATAAAGCTGAACGGCTTGTCTTCCTTCACGGCCCAGCTCATGCCCAGGTCGTAGGGATGCACCGAACCGTCGGTGTCCTGTCCGGCGATGATGAAGCCTTTTTCGGCCCGCAGGATGTGCATCGTCTCGGTGCCATAGGGCGTGAGGTCATACTTGGCGCCGTGTTCAAAGAGCTTTTCCCAAACGTGCAGGCCGTAATGTGCCTGGACATTGATTTCGTAGGACAGCTCACCGGTGAACGAGATGCGGAAGACCCGAGCCGGCACGCCCGCGACGGTGCCCTGGCGCCAGTCCATGAACTTGAAGGTATCCCGGTCGAGGTCGATGTCATCGGTCAGTTCCGCCAGCAGCTTGCGTGCGTTCGGTCCGGCGATGGTCATCGTGGCCCAGTGATCGGTGACGGTGTTCATGTAGACTTCCAGCTCCGGCCACTCGGTCTGGTGATAGAGCTCCAGCCATTCCAGAACGCCGGCCGCACCGCCGGTGGTGGTGGTCATCAGGAAGTGGTTCTCACCGAGGCACGATGTGACCCCGTCATCGAATACCATGCCGTCCTCATGGCACATGAGGCCGTAACGGCATTTGCCGACGGCGAGCTTGGCCCAGGCGTTGGTGTAGACCCGGCCGAGGAACTCACGGGCGTCTTTGCCCTGTATGTCGATCTTGCCCAACGTTGAGGCATCGAGAATGCCGATGCTGTTGCGGGTGGCCAGGCACTCCCGGTTCAGCGCCTGCTGCATGGTTTCACCCGGCTTCGGGTAATACCACGGGCGTTTCCACTGGCCGACATCCTCGAACTTGGCGCCGTGTTTGACGTGCCATTCATGCATGGCGGTGTAGCGCTTGGGATCGAACAGGTCGTCCACATGCCGTCCGACGATGGCGCCGAAGGTTACCGGTGTGTAGTTCGGACGGAAAATGGTGGTGCCGGTTTGCGGAATCGTCTGGTTCAGCGACTTGGCGGCAATCGCCATGCCGTTGATGTTGCCCAGCTTGCCCTGATCCGTACCGAAGCCCATCGCGGTATAGCGCTTGACGTGCTCAATGGATTCGAAGCCTTCCCGGGTGGCCAGCTCGATGGCGGCAGCGGTCACGTCGGTCTGGAAGTCCACGAACTGTTTGGGCGCACGGCTGTTGCGCTTGTGGTGTGGCACGCAGAACAGCGCCATCGGTCGTGTTTCCGGGCGGATTTCCGCCGCAGGCACGGCTGCAGGCTCCGCGGTAAAGCCGGCATTGGTGGCCGCCAGGGCCCCGAGGCTGGCGCCTTCTTCCAGGCATTCGTTGAGGCCGAAGTGGCCAGCTACGGCACCTGCCACCAGCTGTTTCTGGACGGTTTTGCCCGGGACGAAGCCGATCACGTCATCGTCCCAAATCGGACGGCTGCCGGTATGGCAGGACAGATGCACGGCCGGGCTCCAGCCACCGGAGGTGGCGATGGTGTCGCATACCAGCACCTGATCGCTGCCGAGGGCCTGACTGCCGTCGGCACTGAGTCCGCTGACGACCGCGCCCTGAACATGCTTGCGTCCCCGGGCCTCAATCACGGCATGGCCGGTCAGGACCTTGATGCCGCGCCGGCGGGCTTCCGCTTGCCAGGCTCCGGCGGCGCCCTGGCGGGTATCGACGATCGCCACCACCTCACGCCCGGCATCCTGCCAGTCGAAGGCGGTCCGGTAGGCATTGTCGTTCGTGGTCATCAGCACCAGCCGTTGGCCCGGAACCACGGCGTAGCGGTTGATGTAGGTCGATACGGCCGACGCGAGCATGCAGCCCGGCAGATCGTTGTTGCCATACACCAGCGGCCGCTCGTGGGCGCCGGTGGCCAGGACGACCCACTGGGCGCGCACCCGATGCAGACGCTGCCGGGATTGGCCGGCCGGCGCGCGATCGCTGAGGTGATCGGTGCGCCGCTCATGGATCGTCAGGAAGTTGTGATCGTGATAGCCGTTGACGGTGGAGCGGGGCAGCAGCAAAACGTTGTCGTAGCTGGCCAGCTCTTCCAGTGTGGCCTTCAGCCATTTCGCAGCGGGCTGGCCGTCCAGGGTATCGCCGCCATCCAGCAGCGAGCCACCCATTTCAGCCTGCTCGTCGGCGAGAATGACCCGCGCGCCGGAACGGGCCGCCGAAAGGGCAGCCGCAAGGCCGGCCGGACCGGCGCCGACGACCAGGACGTCTGTGTGCTGGTTCAGGTGGTCGTAGATGTCCGCATCCGGCTCGCGGGGGGAGCGCCCCAGGCCGGCGGCCTTGCGGATGTATTTCTCATAGGTGTCCCAGGCGGCCTGCGGGAACATGAAGGTCTTGTAGTAGAAGCCCGGCGGCAGCATCCGCCCCAGGATCGTCCCCATGACCCCCATGAAGTCGAACTTGAGGTTCGGCCACCCGCTGGTGGGCTGGCTGACCAGTCCTTCAAACAGTTCCTGTTGTGTGGCCCGAACGTTGGGGGTTTGGGTCGCTTCGGTGGCGCCGATCTGGAAAACCGCATTCGGTTCCTCGGCTCCGGCGGCCACAATGCCACGCGGGCGGCTGTATTTGAAGCTGCGACCGATGACGTCGACTCCGTTAGCCAGCAGTGCGGAGGCCAGGGAGTCGCCGGCAAAGCCCTGATAGGTCTGTCCATTGAACTGGAAGGTCAGCGGGCGGCTGCGGTCGATACGGCCGCCGCGCGGGAGACGGTTGGATTGGATCATGGTTCGCCTCTCAGGACTGCAGTTGTTCGGTGGATTGGGACAGGTTCGGCGACTCGCCGATCCGGTAGGTTTCCAGGATCTCGTAGGTCTGGGTGTCGCGCGCGATGTTGAAGAATTTGCGACAGCCTATGGCGTGGACCCAGAGCTCGTGGTACAGGCCGCGGGGATTCGAGCGGAAGTAGAGGAAATTTCCCCATTCCTCGTCGCTGCAGGCATCCGGGTCTTCCGGACGCGCCAGGTGCGCCTGGCCCTTGGCATGGAACTCTTCTTCTTCCCGGTGCTCGCCGCAATAGGGACAGTAGATATAAAACATGGAATGTCCTCCGTTAGTGGGCGACGCCTGCAGCGCCGTGTTCGTCGATCAGCGCACCGTTATGGAAGCGGAACATGGAGAAGGGCTTGGCCAGTTCGTGGGCCTTGCCTTTGGCCAGCGTGCTGGCAAAGACGTGACCGGAGCCGGGGGTTGCCTTGAAGCCGCCGGTCCCCCAGCCGCAGTTGAAGAACAGATTTTCAACCGGCGTATCGGAGATGATCGGGCAAGCATCCGGGCAGGTGTCGACGATGCCGCCCCACTGACGGTTCATGCGCACCCGGCTGAAGATCGGGAACATTTCTACGATGGCCTGGAGTGTATGCTCGATCGTCGGGTAAGACCCGCGCTGACCGTAGCCGTTGTACCCGTCGATACCGGCCCCGATAACCAGGTCGCCCTTGTCAGACTGGGAAATATAGCCGTGGACGTGATTCGACATGACCACCGTGTCCAGGATCGGGCGGATGGGTTCGGACACCAGCGCCTGCAGGGGGTGCGACTCTACCGGCAGCTCGAAACCGGCCATCTTGGCCAGCACGCCGGAGTTACCGGCCACCACGCAGCCGATCCGGTCGCCGCGCAGGACACCGTGCTGTTTGGTGTCTACGCCAACCGCAGCACCGTCCTCGGTCACAATGTCGGTCACTTCGCATTGCTGGATCAGATCCACGCCCATGGCATCGGCGGCGCGGGCAAAGCCCCAGGCCACGGCGTCATGCCGGGCGACACCGGCCCGGGGCTGCCAGGAGGCGCCCAGCACCGGGTAACGCCGGTTCGCGTTGCAGTCCATGATCGGCACGATGTCCTGCACCCCCTGGGTGTCCAGCGCGACACTGTCGATGCCGTTCAGGCGGTTGGCGTTCACCCGGCGCTGGATGTCGCGCATGTCCTGCAGCGTATGGCCCAGGTTCAGTACGCCCCGCTGGGAGAACATCAGGTTGTAGTTGAGATCCTGGGACAGGCCTTCCCAGAGCTTCATCGCGTGTTCGTAAAGCAGGGCGGCTTCGTCCCACAGGTAGTTGGAACGCACGATGGTGGTGTTCCGTGCGGTGTTGCCGCCGCCCAGGTAGCCCTTTTCAACCACCGCCACATTGGTGATGCCATGTTCCTTGGCGAGGTAATAGGCGGTTGCCAGGCCGTGACCACCACCGCCCACAATAATGACGTCGTACTTGCGCTTGGGTTTGGGGTTACGCCAGACACGCTGCCAGTTTTCGTGGTAGGTCAGGGCGTGTTTCAGCAGCCCGAATCCGGAATATTTCTGCATGACTGGCTCCTAGTAAAGACGGTGGTCAAGTCTGGCTCGCTTATTGGGAATCAGCGCCGGTTCTCAGGGCGGCCGGCCCGCGATGGCGCTGACATGTAGAAATAGTATGTGTGCGTCCGGCGGCCCATCTGCTTGACCGCGACACGACCGTGAGGATTTGCGACAGGGTGGCTGAAGATTTGAGGATGCCGGCCAGGGATGGCCGGCAATGGAGGATGGTCAGCACTCGATGACGTTGACGGCAAGACCGCCGCGGGAGGTTTCCTTGTACTTGTCGAGCATGTCGCGGCCGGTGTCCCGCATGGTGCGGATGACTTTATCGAGTGACACGAAGTGCTCACCGTTTCCGCGCAGCGCCATTACGGCGGCGTTAATGGCCTTGACCGCGCCCACCGCGTTGCGTTCGATGCAGGGCACCTGGACCAGCCCCCCGATAGGATCGCAGGTGAGACCGAGGTGATGCTCCATGCCGATCTCTGCGGCGTTCTCGATCTGTCGCGGCGAACCGCCCGTCGCGGCGGCGAGCCCGGCGGCGGCCATGGCGCAGGCGGAGCCGACCTCCCCCTGACAACCCACTTCCGCGCCGGAAATGGAGGCGTTTTCCTTGAACAGGATGCCGATGGCGGCGGCGGTCAGCAGGAATCGGATCACGCCGTCTTCGTCGGCTTCCGGGCACCAGTTCCAGTAGTAATGCAACACCGCCGGGATAATGCCGGCGGCGCCGTTGGTCGGCGCCGTCACCATGCGCCCACCGGCTGCGTTTTCTTCGTTGACGGCAAGGGCATAGAGGTTGACCCAGTCCATGGCGCTCAGTGAGGGCGAGATGAGATCCTTCCGGTCCGCGGCCATCAGCAGGCTGTGCAGCGAGGCGGCGCGGCGTTTCACTTTGAGGCCACCGGGCAGTGTGCCTTCATTGCGGATGCCGTTCTGGACGCACTCCTGCATGACCTGCCAGATGTGCAGGATGCCTTCCCGGACTTTTGACTCCGACCGCCAGACCTGCTCGTTGGCCATCATCACTTCGGCGATGGAGAGGTTGTGGGTATCGCATTGTTCCAGCAGTTCGGCGCCGGTCTTGAAGCGATAGGGTAAGGGCGTCTGGTCCTCGACGATGCGGTCGGCTCCGGCCGCCTTCTCGTCCACGACAAACCCACCGCCTACCGAATAGTAGGTGCGTTCGCGGATCACGGCGCCCGTGTCATCAACGGCGGTGAACCGCATCCCATTGGGATGATAGGGCAGCGTTTCCTTGCGGTGGTAGGTCAGGTCTTCGGCGTCATTATAGGCAATGCTGTGCTCCCCGTTCAGGCTGAGTCTCCCCTCGCTGAGAATGGTCTCAACCCGGGGCTGGAGCATCTCGGGATCGATCCGGTCGGGCCGATGCCCCTCCAGCCCCATCAGGACAGCGGGCCCGGTTCCGTGGCCCTTGCCGGTGGCCCCGAGCGAACCGAATAGCTGGATGTCGACTCGAGCGACGTCGGTGAGCCGGCCACTCTTGGCCAGGCCCCGCACAAAACGTCGCGCGGCAGCCATTGGCCCGACCGTGTGGGAACTGGACGGACCAATGCCGATCTTCAACATATCGAAAAGACTGATAGCCATGGCAACGTCCTTTATGGGTGTATGAAAGGTTGCCGCTCCTATCAGTCTAGACCGATAAGAGCGGCTGATGGTCGCGCAGCGGCGCTAGCGGTACGCCGGGAAATCCCGGCACAGCTGGCTGACTTTCTCGCGCACCTCACTGATGGTCGTGGTGGCATCACCCTGCTGCATGGCGTCCAGGATGTCGGCGATCCAGCCGGCCAGCGCCCGGCAGTCTGTCTCACCCAGGCCGCGCGTGGTGACGACCGGTGAGCCGATACGCAGACCTGAGGTCACGAACGGCGATTCCGGATCGTTCGGCACCGCATTCTTGTTCACGGTGATGTGAGCGTCGCCCAGTGCCGCGTCGGCGGCCTTGCCGGTCAGCCCCTGTTTAACAAGGCTCAGCAGGAACAGGTGGTTATCCGTTCCGCCGGATACCACGTCGTAGCCGCGCTCAATGAAGACATCGGCCATGGCCTGGGCGTTGATCACCACCTGCTGCTGATAGGCATGGAATTGCGGTTCAGCGGCTTCCTTGAAGGCGACGGCCTTCGCCGCGATCACGTGCATCAGGGGACCGCCCTGACCGGCCGGGAACACCGCCGAGTTGAATTTCTTCTCCAGGTCCGGCTGGCCCTTGCTGAGGATCAGGCCGCCGCGTGGGCCGCGCAGAGTCTTGTGGGTCGTGGTGGTGACCACATGAGCGTGGGGCAGCGGGTTGGGGTAGAAACCGGTGGCCACGAGACCGGCCACATGGGCCATATCCACCATCAGGTAGGCGCCCACCTCGTCTGCGATCTGGCGGAAGCTAGCCCAGTCAACAACCCGCGAATAGGCCGAGAAACCGGCGACGATCATCCGCGGCTGATGCTCTTTGGCCAGCGCCTCGACCTGGTCGTAGTCGATTTCCCCGGTGGCTTCGTCCAGACCATACTGGATCGCGTTGTACAGCTTGCCCGAAAAACTCACGTGTGCGCCGTGGGTCAGGTGCCCGCCATGGGCGAGGCTCATGCCCAGGACGGTATCGCCGGCGTTCAACAGGGCCATATAGACAGCGGCGTTGGCCTGGGAGCCGGAATGTGGCTGAACGTTGGCATAGTCGGCGCCGAACAGGCTCTTGGCCCGATCGATGGCCAGCTGCTCGACGCGATCGACGTGCTCACAGCCGCCATAGTAGCGCTTGGCAGGGTAGCCTTCGGCGTACTTGTTGGTCAGGCAGGAGCCCTGGGCCTGCATCACCAGCGGACTGGTGTAGTTTTCCGAAGCGATCAGCTCCAGGTGGTCTTCCTGGCGGGCGGCTTCATCCTGCATGGCGGCCCAGAGAGTTTCGTCATAGACATCAATCGTTTGGCTTTTATCGAACATGCGTCCTGAATCCTGTTGTGTAAGTAGGCACCTGATGAGCCAGGCGTGACGTGATTCGAAAATAGTAGGCCTTTGCCGAGGAGCCGATCTGCTCTGGCACGACACGAAGGCAAGGATTTGCGACAGCGCGGTCAGGAGAGTGATCAAGTTGCAACTGAAAACGACAGCAGGATGGGGCGAGCGCGAGGGTCCCGGGTCAGTCGTCGCTGTCCCGATCATGATCGTGGCGGGCGGCCGTCGGCGCCAGGCCGTAATAATCCCGGAAGCAGTTGCTGAAGTGGCTGCTGCTGACGAAGCCACTGGCCAGGGCGATGTCGAGGATCGTTTTGTTGGTCTGAAGCAACAGGCGTCGGGCGTGGACCAGCCGAAGCTCCAGGTAATGGCGGGACGGCGTCGTATCCAGGTGGGTCTGGAACAGGCGTTCCATCTGACGCCGTGAAATCTCGGCGCATTCGGCCAGTTCCGTCAGGGACAGCGGTTCTTCAATGTTGGCCCGCATCAATGCGAGCAGGGTTTGCAGGGCGGCCGGTAAGGTCGGGTCGTCGCCCACGTTCAGTGGCATCGGCCCCACCTGTTCGGCCACCTGGTCGCAGCTCAGTATTTCCCGGACAGCCCGGACGATCTGGGCATTGTGCAGCATCTGTCCGATCAGTTTCAGCATCATTTCCAGGGTGCTGACCGGGCCGGCGCAGGTGGCGTAGGCGCCGTCAATCACGTACGCGTTCGTTGACACGCTGATGGCCGGGAAATGCTCTTTGACGTAGGCATGGTTGTCCGGGTGCAGCGCGCACTCCCGACCGTTCAGCAGGCCTGCCTGGGCCAATGCGATGCCACCGTTCCACAAGCCCGCGATCCGGATGCCTTGCTGCTCGGCAACTTTGAGGGCGTGCAGAAGGCGGGGCGTGACCTCCAGTGGACTCCGATAGCCGCCGCACACCACCAGCATATCCACCTGCTGCGCATGGATCCGGAAATGATCCAGCGTTGTGCTGGTTGACACTTCAATACCCAGATCGCTGAGTACCGAACCCGAAGTGACCCCGACAGTGATGTGCTCGAACACGGGCTCCGGCGTGACCAGGTTGGCTGTCACCAGGGTGTCCACGGCGGCCGTGAATGCAACCATGGAAAAATGCTCGCGAAGGATAAAGGCGACGCGCAGGGGTGTGTCGATCGACGGGATGCCGGGCGAGGAGGAGGGTGGTGTACCGGACTGTTGGGTGGCCATAGGCGACATTCCATCACGGCAGTTGGAAGGGTGTGTCTGTTGCGCGATCAAAGCTGTCGCATTCAGGCATGAGCCCAATCACAGGAAACCTAGAGTAGGGGAGGAACTCTTCCACCACAACAGCCCTTATAGAAGGAAGATCAAATGACCAACAACGCATCCAACCGTGGCGTCGTCTATCAAGGCCCCGGTCACGTCACCGTCGAATCCATCGCTTTTCCCCAGCTCGCCCTCGGCAACCGCCGCTGCGATCACGGGGTCATCCTGAAGGTACTGACCACCAACATCTGCGGCTCCGACCAGCATATGGTGCGCGGACGCACCACCGCTCCCCAGGGCCTGGTCCTGGGCCATGAGATCACCGGACAGATCGTGGAATGCGGTCGCGATGTGGAGTTCCTCCGCGAGGGGGACATTGTGTCCGTGCCATTCAACATCGCCTGTGGTCGTTGCCGCAATTGCAAGGAAGGCAAGACCGGCATCTGCCTCAACGTGAATCCGGCCCGCCCCGGCGCCGCCTACGGCTATGTCGACATGGGCGGCTGGGTTGGCGGTCAGGCGGAGTACGTAATGGTGCCGTACGCCGACTTTAACCTGCTCAAGTTCCCCGATCGGGATCAGGCCATGGAGAAGATCAAGGACCTGACGCTGCTTTCGGACATTTTCCCCACCGGATTCCATGGCTGCGTCACCGCGGGCGTGGGGCCGGGATCCACCGTCTACATTGCCGGCGCCGGTCCGGTGGGACTGGCGGCAGCGGCCAGCGCCCGACTGCTGGGGGCGGCCTGCGTGATCGTCGGTGACATGATCGATGAGCGACTGGCCCAGGCCCGCAGCTTCGGATGCGAGACGATCGACTTGAAGCAGGACGGCGAGCTGCCGGATATGCTCGAATCGATCGTCGGCGAGCCGGAAGTGGATTGCTTCGTCGACTGCGTGGGTTTCGAGGCGCATGCCTGTGGACACCACCATCATCACGAACAACCCGCGACAGTGCTGAACTCGGCCATGCAGGTCACCCGTGCTGGGGGCGAAATCGGCATTCCCGGTCTGTACGTGACGGAAGACCCGGGTGCCGCCGAAGCGGCCGCGCAGCAAGGTTCCCTGAGCATGCGATTCGGCCTGGGTTGGGCAAAATCCCACTCCTTCCACACAGGGCAGTGCCCGGTCATGAAATACCATCGCCAGCTCATGCAGGCCATCCTGTTCGATCGGGTGGCTATCGCCGATGCGGTGAACGTGCAGATGATCAGTCTGGACCAGGCGCCGAAGGGTTACGCCGACTTTGATGGCGGCGCTGCGAAGAAATTCGTGATCGATCCCCATGCTTCGGTTGCGGCCTGACGGCCCGAGGTAAACCGGAAAGAAAGCCCGCCTATCGCGCGGGCTTTTTTGTGCGCCCGGCACGGGCGCACTCCTGGAGGTGCAAGTCCTCCCGTGAGCTGGCCACAGCGAGCGAAGTGAAGCGCAACTGCGGAAGGGCGACTGACCGTGGGGAGGAAGCGTGGAG